>JABFXD010000641.1 GCA_013361925.1 Streptomyces sp.
CGCCGTACGGAAGACGAACAGGCCCACGACCGCGAGTGCCATGACCACGCCGACGACCGGCCACAGCCAGGTGTTCCAGCCGGTGGCCCGGCGCAGCAGCACGATCGCCCAGACGCCGGTGACCACCAGGCCCACGGGCAGCACCCACGACCAGCGGGCGTCGCCGCCGCGGAAGGCGCGCCACAGCAGCACACCGCCGCCACCGCACAGCGCCGCGATGCCGGGGGCGAGCGCGGTCGTGTAGTACGGGTGCATGGTGCCCTCGGCCATCGCGAAGGTCAGGTAGTGCAGCACCAGCCAGCCGCCCCACAGGACGAGCGCGGCCCGCGTCAGGTCGGTGCGCGGGGCCCGGCCGCACCGCACCAGGCCGGCGACGAGCGCGAGGAAGGCGAAGGGGATCAGCCAGGAGATCTGGCCGCCGAGGACGTCGTTGAACATGCGTCCGATCCCCGCGGTGCCGGCGAAGGTGCCGCCCCCGCCGCCTCCTCCGCCCCCGCCGTTGCCCTCGCCGCCGAGGACCCGGCCCAGGCCGTTGTAGCCCATGATCAGGTCCCAGGCGGAGCCGTCGGTCGAACCGCCGATGTAGGGCCGGTCGTCAGCCGGGACCAGGGA
This sequence comes from Streptomyces sp., assembly GCA_013361925.1. GTDB lineage: Bacteria > Actinomycetota > Actinomycetes > Streptomycetales > Streptomycetaceae > Streptomyces. The sequence goes on from JABFXD010000641.1 coordinate 613, forward strand.
GACGGCGGTGGCCCACCAGAAGCTGGCGACGGCCAGCGCGACCGCGGCCAGGGCCAGGTTGACGGCCTTCCGCTTCCAGCCGAGCTTCGAGGCGTACACGTACACGGCGAAGACGGCGGGCAGGGCGATGTAGCCCTGGAGCATCTTGGTGTTGAAGGCCAGCCCGAACAGGACCGCCGAGCCGATGAGCGGCAGCAGCCTGTCGGTGCGCACCGCGCGCAGCGCCAGGGCCGCGCCGCCGACCATCAGCAGGACGAGGATCGTGTCGGGGTTGTTGTCGCGGTTGATCGCGACGGTGATCGGGGTGAGCGCGAGGACCAGCGCGGCGATGGTGGCCGCCACATGCCCGAAGTGCCGCTTGACGGAGGAGTGCAGGATCCAGATCGTGCCGAGCGCGGCCGCGATCTCGGGCGCCATCATCTGCCAGGTGCCGAAGCCGAGGACCCGGCAGGACAGCCCCATGATCATCAGCGCGAACGGAGGCTTGTCGACGGTGAGGAAGTTGCCCGCGTCCAGCGAGCCGAAGAACCACGCCTTCCAGCTCTGTGTGCCGCTGTAGATCGCCGCGCTGTAGAAGCTGTTCAGGCTGCTCCCGGACAGGTTCCAGGCGTACAGGACGCCGGCCAGGACCAGGATCGCGAGCAGCGCGGGCAGCGACCAGCGCGGCGCCTTGTCGGGCGTCTGCGTGGGTGGTGCCGGCGGCGGCCAGTCGGGAGAGACGGCCGTGGCCCCGGACTCGGTGTGGGGGTGTGGATCGGTGGCAGATGTCACCCGAGCATGGTGCGGACCCGGGGTGAGCGTGCGCTGTGCCGTACCTGGCCGCTGCCTGTGAATTGACCAAGGGCCGGGCAATGCCTCGCCCATAGCCGGCTCAAGGCACCACCCGTCGCCGGATTCTTATCGAACACGCATGCAACCTTTCACTCCCGTCCGTGAGTCAAGAGGGCATGACTCACGGCATATCCGTATCCACACGCGCCAGATGGGTGGCAGGGGCGGCGCTCGTCGCGTGCGTGGCCGCCGCCACACCCGCCACCGCCGCCACGACTCCGGCCGTCAGCTGTACGTCCGCGAAGGCCGGCCTCGCCGACAAGTTGAAGCGGGACATCACCTCGGCCCTCGCCAACCGCAAGGGCACGATCGCCGTCGGCCTCTACGACCGCAGCACCAAGACGACCTGCACGCTGCGTTCTTCGACGGCCTACGACTCCGCGAGCGTCGTCAAGGTCACCGTCCTCGCCACGCTGCTGTGGGACGCGAAGAAGCACGACCGGTATCTCACCGACCGCGAGACGACCCTCGCCAAGGCCATGATCACCAAGTCGGACAACGCCGCGACCAGCACCCTGTGGAAGCAGTTGGGCCTGACGAAGATCAAGGGCTTCCTCACCGCGGCCGGCATGACCCAGACCAAGCCCGGCGCCGACGGCTACTGGGGCCTGACCCAGATCACCGTCACCGACGAGCAGAAGCTGCTCAAGCTGATCACCGCGTCGAACACCGTCCTGAGCGACAACTCCCGTACGTACATCCGGAAGTTGATGGGCCAGGTCATCTCCTCGCAGCGCTGGGGCACTCCGTACGGCGCCCCGTCCGGCGTCCTCGTGCACGTCAAGAACGGCTGGCTGCAACGCTCCACGCACGGCTGGCGCGTCCACAGCGTCGGCACCTTCAAGGGCGGCGGCCACGACTACATGATCACGGTGCTCACCCATGGCAACAGCACCATGAACTACGGCATCACGACCATCCAGGGCGTGGCGAAGGTGATCCACAAGGATCTCGCCGCGAGTTGACGCCCGCAGGTCTCCCGTTCGTCACCCACGCCTCCTACGGTGGCGCCCATGCGCCTGAGAACCGTACTCGCGACCGTCACCGCCGGCCTGGCGGCGGCCGCCACCGGCCTGTCCGCCGGGGGCCCCGCAGCCGCCGACACCCCCTCGGCGGAGGCATGTTCACCCGCCGTCTCGATCGAGCGCTTCTCCGACGCGCTCGACAAGACGTCGTACGACGGGACCTTCGTCGGCAACTTCTCCGCGCTGGCGGTGGACCGGGACGGCTCGCTCGCGGCGCTCTCCGACCGGTCCTCGCTGTTCTCGCTGGACGCGAGGACGCTCGCCCCGCGGGGTCTCGTGGCGCTGGCCGACGAGAAGGGGGCCGCCCTCGACTCCGAGGGCCTGGTCATCGACCGGGACGGCACGCGGCTGGTGACGTCGGAGACGGAGCCGTCCATCCGCCGGTACAGCGCGGACGGCCGGATCCTCGACCGCCTGCCGGTGCCGGACGCGCTGCGGGTGGCACCGGCGGGGCGGGCGGTCTCCAACGGCACGTTCGAGGGCCTGACAAGGTTCCGCGGAGGCCTGCTGGCATCAATGGAGTACGCCCTGTCCGGCGACACCTCGGGCGCGGTCCGCTTCCAGACGTGGGACCGCGCAAGGGGCGGCGGCTTCAGGCTCGCCGCCCAGTACGCCTACCAGCCCGACCCCGGCCTCGGTGTCCCGGAGGTCCAGTCCCTCCCCGACGGCCGCCTCCTCGTCCTGGAGCGCGGCTTCACCTCCGGCGTCGGCAACACGGTCCGCCTCTACCTGGCCGACCCGCGCCACGCCACGGACACCAGCGGGGTGGAGTACCTCACCGGCCAGGA
>JABFXD010000040.1 GCA_013361925.1 Streptomyces sp.
TTGCGGGCCTCGTCCACGCGGCCGATCATCGCGAGGTCGTCCGCCATCCAGAACGAGCAGGCCAGGAAGGCGCCCTCGTCACCGGGCAGCCCGTCGACACCCTCGCTGTCGCCCTCGGTCGGGTAGCGCAGGATGAAGCCGTCCGGCGTGGACAGCTCGCGCTGGATCGCCTCGATGGTGCCGATGACCCGCTTGTCGTCCGGCGGCAGGAAGCCCATCTGCGGGATGAGGAGCAGGGAGGCGTCCAGCTCCCGCGAGCCGTAGGACTGGGTGAAGGTGTTGCGCTCCTTGTCGTAGCCCTTCTCGCACACGTCCCGGTGGATGTCGTCGCGCAGCTCGCGCCAGCGCTCCAGCGGGCCGTCCGCGTCACCGGACTCGATGAGCTTGATGGTGCGGTCCACCGCCACCCAGGCCATGACCTTCGAGTGCACGAAGTGGCGGCGCGGGCCGCGCACCTCCCAGATGCCCTCGTCCGGCTCGTCCCAGTGGTCCTCCAGGTAGCGGATGAGCTTGAGCTGGAGCAGGGACGCGTAGTCGTTGCGCGCCAGCCCGGTCATGTGGGCCAGGTGCAGGGCCTCGGTGACCTCGCCGTACACGTCCAGCTGGAGCTGGTGGGCCGCGCCGTTGCCGACCCGGACCGGGGCGGAGTTCTCGTAGCCCGGCAGCCAGTCGAGCTCGGCCTCGCCCAGCTCCCGCTCACCCGCGATGCCGTACATGATCTGAAGGTTCTCGGGGTCTCCGGCGACCGCCCGCAGCAGCCACTCGCGCCAGGCGCGGGCCTCCTCGCGGTAGCCGGTGCGCAGCAGCGAGGACAGGGTGATGGCCGCGTCACGGAGCCAGGTGTAGCGGTAGTCCCAGTTGCGGACGCCGCCGATGTCCTCGGGCAGCGAGGTCGTCGGCGCGGCGACGATGCCGCCGGTCGGGGCGTACGTCAGGGCCTTGAGCGTGATCAGGGAGCGGACGACGGCCTCGCGGTAGGGGCCGTGGTACGTACAGTGCTCGACCCACTCGCGCCAGAACTCCTCGGTGAGCTCCAGGGACTGCTCCGGCTCGGGCAGCGGCGGCGCGTCCTTGTGCGAGGGCTGCCACGAGATGGTGAACGCGATCCGGTCCCCCGGGGCGACCGTGAAGTCCGAGTACGTGGTCAGCGACTTGCCGTAGGTCTCGCAGTCGGTGTCGAACCACACCGAGTCGGGGCCCGCGACGGCGACCGTGCGCCCCTCGTGCTTGTGCACCCACGGCACGACCCGCCCGTACGAGAAACGCATCCTGAGGGCCGAGCGCATCGGGACGCGGCCCGAGACGCCCTCCACGATCCGGATCAGCTGCGGCGCGCCGTCACGCGGCGGCATGAAGTCGGTGATCCGGACCGTGCCGCGCGGGGTGTCCCACTCGGACTCCAGGATCAGCGAGTCGCCGCGGTAGGTGCGCCGGGCCGCGGTGGGTGGCTCCGCGTCGGCGGCATGCGCGGGCCCCAGGCGCCAGAAGCCGTGCTCCTCGGTGCCCAGCAGGCCGGCGAAGATGGCATGCGAGTCGAAGCGGGGCAGGCACAGCCAGTCCACCGTGCCGTCCCGGCAGACCAGGGCTGCGGTCTGCATGTCTCCGATGAGTGCGTAGTCTTCGATGCGCCCGGCCACGTGCAACTCCAGTCGAACGGCCACGTCACCCCCTGGGAAAAGGGGGCTGTCGCTAGTGCGGTCAAGGGGTCGTTGTTATGCGTCGTTGAGCGATGAAGCAAAGCAGCCGCTGTGCCGCTGGGCAAAACGACGATCTCTTCTCAACGAACTGACGAGCTCACGTTGTTCCGGGGCTTACGGGCGGGGGGTGGTGCCGTGTTGCCGGCCGGGCTCGGCAGCGAATGTCCGAGCAGGATACGACGCACGTAGATGATCTGTGTGCCGCTCCGGGCAACGCGGGTGGGCCGAACGGGTGAGCAGTCGGTGAGAAACCCGTGACGGGTGTGAGTCCGTGTCGGTGTGTGCGCGGAGCGTGGCCGGAAGCCATCGCCCCGAGGCGCTGATACCCTGGTAGCCCGTGGACCGGTGGTGGACAAAACCCCCGACCGCAGCGACGGCGACGCCGGGAATCTCCGGTCACAGCGCCGCACCGCACTCCAGATCGCGACCACGGGAGCCCCCTCTTGGCCATGCCGACGCCCTCCTTTCGTTCGAGCACAGCTACGACGACCAAGCACATCTTCGTCACCGGGGGTGTCGCCTCCTCTCTGGGCAAGGGCCTGACGGCCTCCAGCCTGGGGATGCTGCTCAAGGCCCGGGGCCTGCGCGTCGTCATGCAGAAGCTCGACCCGTACCTCAACGTCGACCCGGGCACGATGAACCCCTTCCAGCACGGAGAGGTCTTCGTCACCAACGACGGCGCCGAGACCGACCTGGACATCGGACACTACGAGCGTTTCCTCGACCGTGACTTGGACGGCAGTGCCAACGTCACTACAGGCCAGGTCTACTCGACGGTGATCGCCAAGGAGCGGCGCGGCGAGTACCTCGGTGACACCGTGCAGGTCATCCCGCACATCACCAACGAGATCAAGCACCGCATCCGGCGGATGGCGACCGACGAGGTCGACGTCGTCATCACCGAGGTCGGCGGCACCGTCGGCGACATCGAGTCCCTGCCGTTCCTGGAGACGGTCCGCCAGGTCCGCCACGAGGTCGGCCGTGACAACGTCTTCGTCGTCCACATCTCCCTCCTGCCGTACATCGGCCCGTCGGGAGAGCTGAAGACGAAGCCGACCCAGCACTCGGTTGCGGCGCTGCGCAACATCGGTATCCAGCCGGACGCCATCGTGCTGCGCTGCGACCGCGAGGTCCCGACCGCCATCAAGCGCAAGATCTCGCTGATGTGCGACGTCGACGAGGCCGCCGTGGTCGCCTGCCCCGACGCCCGCTCGATCTACGACATCCCGAAGACCGTGCACGGCGAGGGCCTGGACGCCTACGTCGTCCGCAAGCTGGACCTGCCGTTCCGCGACGTGGACTGGACGACCTGGGACGACCTGCTCGACCGCGTCCACAACCCCGACCACGAGATCACCCTCGCCCTGGTCGGCAAGTACATCGACCTGCCCGACGCCTACCTCTCGGTCACCGAGGCGCTGCGCGCGGGCGGCTTCGCCAACAAGGCCCGCGTGAAGATCAAGTGGGTCACGTCCGACGACTGCAAGACCCCGGCCGGTGCCGCGGCGCAGCTCGGTGACGTGGACGGCATCTGCATCCCGGGCGGCTTCGGTGACCG
>JABFXD010000759.1 GCA_013361925.1 Streptomyces sp.
CAGACCATCGGCCTGTGGACCAACGACCAGAACTTCCAGTGGTGGTTCTTCGTCGCCTTCTACACCCAGCTCGGCGGCGAGTGGTTCAACGCCGAGAACACCGAGGTGCTCTTCGACCCCGACAAGGCCACCCAGGTCCTGGAGTTCCTCCGGCAGCACGTCACCGACGGCTATGTCATCCCCGGCGCCCCCACCGGCGAACAGTTCATCAACGGCGCCCCCTTCACCTGGGAGGGCAACTGGTCCGTCCCGGTCTTCTCCGGCGCCAAGCTCGACTACGGCGCCACCCCGCTGCCGCCCGTCTTCGGCAAGCAGGCCACCCACGCCGAGTCGCACGCCTTCGTCCTGCCCCACCAGGCCGGCCGCGGCGGCGCCACCAACGACGGCGCCCACCAACTCGCCGCCTACGTCGTCCAGCACGCCCAGCAGTGGGCGGCCGGCGGCCACATCCCCGCGTACACGCCGACCCTCTCCACGCCCGCGTACCAGAAGCTCACCCCGCAGAACGAGTACGTCAGCGCCATGGACCACCAGGCCACCGAGCCCAAGGTGTGGTTCGCGGGCTCCACCGGCGTCCTCGCCCAGGACCTCGGCCCGGTCGTCGTCTCCTCGACGATGGGCTCCGCGGGGCCCGCCAAGGTCGCCCAGACCATGAAGAGCCATCTCACCAAGCTCCTCGCGTCCAAGAACCCGATGGACGGCAGGACCGCCGCGCAGGGAGGTGCGGTCGCATGACGACCAGTGCTCAGACCGTCGCCGTACCGGCCCGCGCGAAGACCGCGACCGCCGTCGCGACCGTCCGCCGCAAGCAGGGCTTCCAGCACGGCGGCTGGTTCATCGCCCCGTTCCTGGCCCTCTTCGCCCTGTTCGTGGTCTGGCCGCTGCTGCGCGGTGTCTGGCTCAGCTTCACCGACGCCAACATCTCCGGCGAGGGCGCGAACTTCGTCGGCCTCGACAACTACCGCGAGGCCCTGAACGACCAGGCGATGTGGGACGCGCTCGGCCACAGCGCCTACTTCACACTGCTCGTAGTCCCCTGCATCACGCTCCTGGCCTTCGTCCTCGCGATGCTGGCCCACCACATCGAGCGCGGCAAATGGCTGTGGCGCCTGTGCTTCTTCGCGCCCTTCCTCCTCCCCTCCACCGTCGCCGCCAACATGTGGCAGTGGCTGTTCACCCAGGGCATCGGCCTGTTCAACGAGACCTTCGGCCTCGACACCCCCTGGCTGACCGACAAGTCGTACGCCATGCTCGCCATCGTCATCACCACCCTGTGGTGGACGGTCGGCTTCAGCTTCCTGCTCTACCTCGCCGCCCTCCAGGGCATCCCCGACCACCTCTACGAGGCGGCCAAGCTGGACGGCGCCAACGCCTGGCACCGCATGGTCCACATCACCCTGCCGATGCTGCGCAACATCACCGGCCTGGTGATCGCGCTCCAGATCCTCGCCTCGCTCCAGCTCTTCGACCAGGCCGTCGTGATGATGGACTTCGGCCCCGGACCCGAGCTCTCCACCCGCTCCTTCGTCCAGTACACCCTCGAACAGGGCTTCACCAGCTACCGCGTGGGCTACGCCTCCGCGATGTCCATCATCTTCTTCGTGATCATCGCCGCCGTCGCCCTGGGCCGGATGGCGCTGCTGCGCACCCGTGAGGAGGGCACCCGATGAGCACCACCCAGGTACGGCTCAAGACCCGCAAGCCCTGGACACCGAGCCAGATCGTCCTCACCCTGATCGGCGCGGCCGTCTCCTTCGTCTTCGTCGCCCCGATCGCCGCCGCCCTGTTCACCTCCCTCAAGTCCGAGGCGGAGGCCGCCGAGATCCCGCCGCACTGGCTGCCGAAGGTGTGGACGGTCCAGGCGTGGAAGTCCCTGTGGGAGACCGGCAACGTCAGCAACTGGTTCGTCAACTCGCTGGTCGTCTCGGTGTGCGTGACCACCATCGTGCTGATCGTGAGCGCGCTGGCCGGATACGGCTTCGCCCGCACGGAGTTCAGGGGCAAGTCCCTGCTCATGGGTGTCGTGATGTCGGGCCTGATGGTCTCCCCGGCAGTCCTCGGTGTCCCCCTCTTCACCACCGTCCAGCAGATGGGGATGGTCGACACCTACTGGGGCATGATCCTTCCCCAGTGCGCGCCCGCCGCGATGGTCTACATCCTCTACAAGTTCTTCCAGGGCATCCCGCGCGAACTCGAAGAGGCCGCCTTCATCGACGGCGCCGGCCGCTGGCGGGTCTTCTTCACCATCGTCGTCCCCCTGGCCCGCCCTTCCCTGGCGGCGGTCGGCATCTTCACCTTCATCGCCTCCTGGAACAACTTCCTGTGGCCGTACATGGTGACCAACAACCCCGACCTGATGACCATGCCGAACGGCATCGCGACCGTCATGAACTCCTACGGCATCCAGTGGGCCCAGCTCATGGCCGGCGGCCTGATGGCGGGCCTGCCCCTGATCGTCGTCTTCGTCTTCTTCCAGCGGCAGATCGTGGCGGGCGTCGCCCACACGGGATTGGCGGGACAGTGACCCTGCGCAGAACCCTGACGGCGGTGGCCGCGGCGACGCTCCTCGCCCTCCTCCCCAACACGGCGCAGGCGGCGGCCAGTTACCCCGACCCCCGCCCGATCACCGGCCAGCAGATCATCCACGACCCGACGGTCACGCACCTCAAGTCCGGCGGCTACGTCGCCTACTCGACCGGCGGCATCATCGGCGCCCGCCTGTCGAAGGACGGCAAGCAGTGGGACGACGCGGGCAACGCCTTCGCCGAGCCGCCGAGTTGGTGGTACGAGTACAACAACACCGGCGACCCGTGGGCCCCCGACATCTCCTACCGCGCGGGCAGGTACTGGCTCTACTACGCCGTCTCGTCCTGGGGCACCAACCACTCCGCGATCGGCGTCGCCACGTCCGTCTCCGGCCTCCCCGGCACCTGGACGGACCACGGCAAGGTCTTCTCCTCCGAGACCACCGACTCCTGGAACGCCATCGACCCGGGCGTCATCAAGGCCGACGGCAAGCTGTGGATGGCGTTCGGCTCGTACTGGACGGGCATCCGCATGGTCGAACTGAACCCGGTGACGGGTAAGGCGATCGACGGGGCGACGGTCGACCACCTGGCCACCCGCCCCGACCTCCCCTACGCCGTCGAGGGCCCGTACATCGTCAAGCACGGCCGCTACTACTACCTCTTCGCCTCCTACGACGCCTGCTGCGCCGGCGTGAACTCCACCTACAAGATCAAGGTGGGCCGCGC
>JABFXD010001046.1 GCA_013361925.1 Streptomyces sp.
GTGCAGGCACCGTCCGCCGCGTGCTTCTTCACCTGCTGCTCGGTGACCCCGAAACAACTGCAGACGTACACGCGGGTCACCTCCCGAGGGGATTGATCGGTCTTGCCATCCCCGTTGATCGGTGAGGCTAACCTAACCTTACCCGCCCTGCGGGAGTCGTAAAAGAGGAGTGGGGCGCGGATCGTATGTGATCCGCGCCCCACAGCCGTCTCAAGAACTCACTGGTCCCGGTACATCTCCGCGACGAGGAACGCCAGGTCGAGGGACTGGCTGCGGTTCAGCCGGGGGTCGCAGGCCGTCTCGTAACGCTGGTGCAGGTCGTCGACGAAGATCTCGTCGCCGCCGCCCACGCACTCGGTGACATCGTCGCCGGTGAGTTCCACGTGGATGCCGCCCGGGTGGGTGCCCAGCGCCTTGTGGACCTCGAAGAAGCCCTTGACCTCGTCGAGCACGTCGTCGAAGCGGCGGGTCTTGTGGCCCGAGGCCGCCTCGAAGGTGTTGCCGTGCATCGGGTCGGTCACCCAGGCGACCGTCGCACCGGAGGCGGTGACCTTCTCGACCAGCTCGGGCAGCTTGTCGCGGACCTTGTCCGCGCCCATGCGCACGATGAAGGTGAGGCGGCCCGGCTCGCGGTCCGGGTCGAGGCGCTCGATGTACTGGAGCGCCTCCTCGGCCGTGGTGGTCGGGCCGAGCTTGATGCCGATCGGGTTGCGGATCTTCGAGGCGAACTCGATGTGCGCGTGGTCCAGCTGCCGGGTGCGCTCACCGATCCACACCATGTGGCCGGAGACGTCGTACAGCTGACCGGTGCGCGAGTCCACGCGGGTGAGGGCCGACTCGTAGTCGAGCAGCAGCGCCTCGTGCGAGGAGTAGAACTCGACGGTCTTGAACTCCTCCGGGTCGGTGCCGCAGGCCCGCATGAAGTTCAGCGCGTTGTCGATCTCCCGGGCGAGCTGCTCGTAGCGCTGGCCGGAGGGGGACGACTTCACGAAGTCCTGGTTCCAGGCGTGCACCTGGCGCAGGTCGGCGTAGCCGCCGGTGGTGAAGGCGCGCACCAGGTTGAGCGTGGAGGCGGAGGCGTTGTACATCCGCTTCAGGCGCTCGGGGTCCGGGACGCGGGACTTCTCGTCGAAGTCGAAGCCGTTGACCGAGTCGCCGCGGTAGGTCGGCAGGGTCACGCCGTCGCGGGTCTCGGTGCCCTTGGAGCGCGGCTTGGAGTACTGGCCGGCGATCCGGCCGACCTTCACGACCGGCACCGAGGCGGCGTACGTCAGCACGGCGCCCATCTGGAGCAGGGTCTTGAGCTTGTTGCGGATGTGGTCGGCGGACACGGCGTCGAAGGCCTCGGCGCAGTCGCCGCCCTGGAGGAGGAACGCCTCTCCCTTGGCGACGGCCGCCATCCGGGCGCGCAGCTGGTCGCACTCGCCCGCGAAGACGAGCGGCGGATACGACTCGAGGTCCGCGATCACTGCGCGCAGAGCCTCGGTGTCGGGGTACTCGGGCTGCTGCGCCGCGGGCAGGTCTCGCCAGGTGTTGCCAGCGCTCGCGCTGGTCTTAGCGTTCACGGTCACCCCGTAAACATTACGGGGTCGTGTCGCGGGTCCATTCATCTGCTCATCAAGTGAGACGCGTTCCGCTCGTACGGGGTCACGGTCCGCGACCCCGTACGAGGTCAGCGGTCGAAGAGCACCCGGAGCCGGGGACGTCCCCGTTCGTCCGTATACGGCTCGACACCCGTGGCGTCCCGGTCGGCGCCCTGCATCGCGGTGGCGATGTCCCCGGCGAAGGTCATGGCGACCGTCGCGGGCAGCAGCGTGATGTTCTCCACGTCCTCCTCGCCGCCGAGGGCGACGGAGGGGACGTAGGCCCAGTGCTGCTCGGGGGCGATGGGGCCCAGCCGGTGGACCGCCTCGACGACGAGGATGTCGTAGGGCTCCCTGGCGTTGCGCAGCAGTTCGTCGGCGAGGAACGCCTCGAAGCTCGGGGCGATGACCTCCGGGCGCAGCAGGACGCCTTCCAGGAAGTGGACCTCCGGGGCCAGGCCGCCGCCGGGGAGGCGGCGGTAGGCGTACGAGTCCCCGAAGGCGGTCTCCCCGAAGATCACGAAGTCGTCGATCCGGTCGTCCCAGGCGAACCGCCAGGTGTCGTACGCGTTCCAGGCGGCCAGATCCAGCGCGTCCCGCCGCCCGATGCCGAACAGTCTGAACGCGCCGTGGTGGACGGTGAATCCGTTGAACCGGCCGAGCAGTGCGCGGTGGGCCTCGGGGAAGTGCTCGGCGGGTGTTCCCGTCGCCGCCGACGGACCGGGCGGGGGCCCGATGTGGTCGGCGAGCGACGGGAGTTCCTCGGCGTGCGGCATCACAGTGGCGGTCCTCCGTTGACCGTGAATCCTCGGAGCAGTACTCCGACCCGGGGGCCCAGTACACCACCCGCGATGCTGTTGGACTTGCCCGGCATGTCGAGCCAGCCGGCGGGCGGTTGGCCGGTGCCGGAGATCGCCGAGTCGGGCACGTGTCCGGCCTGGCCGCTGTACGGACTTCCCGCGCGGGCGGCCCGGAGGCGCTCGGCGCGCCGGGCCGCCGCCGAGTCGGCGCCCAGCTGCGTGCCCTTGGTCGGCTGGATGACCTTGGGGCCGTTCTTGGCCAGCCATTCGTTGGTGCGCTTGGCGTACTCGTGGATGGCGTCGATCTCGGCCTGGGTGGTCGCCTTGGTGAGCGGGATGTCGACGGTCTCACCCTTGGGCGTGCCCCGCCCCGCCACCGCCTTGATCTTGTCGGCGACCGCCCTGCCGACCTCGGCGACCTTGGCGCCCGCGCGGGAGTTGGCGATGGCGCGCCCTGCCGTTGCGGCCTTGCCGGTGATGGCCGAGGCGGCCTTGGAGCTGCCGGAGGCGACGGCCTTTCCTACGGCGGTCTTGGCGATGGCGCCGACGACCTTCGGCGCGACGGCCGCGACACCCTTGCCGATGGCCCCGCCGAGAACACCGGCGGCGGCACCGATGCCGACCCGGGTCGCGAATCCGCCGAGGCTGAAGTCGGTCTTGCCCTCGGCGACGTCCACCCCGTACCCGGCCGCGGCTCCCGCCGCACCGGCGGCGACACCGGCGACGACCAGGCAGCCCACGCCGGTGGAGCACAGCGCGCCCACCGCGATGCCGACGCCGATACCGACGGCGACGTCCGCGATCAGGCCCTTGTTCTCCTTGGCCCAGTCCCAGGCGGCGGAGGCGCCTTCCTTGACGGAGTTCCAGGCG
>JABFXD010000993.1 GCA_013361925.1 Streptomyces sp.
CCGCACCCCTTCCCGGCGATGGTCCGCGACTTCCACCGCGTCATCGGCGTCGAGGCCCGCCGCCAGATCCTGGAGCGGGCCGGCCGGCTCCCCGACGCGGCGATCGCCTGTGTCGGCGGCGGCTCCAACGCCATCGGTCTGTTCCACGCCTTCATCCCGGACGCCGACGTACGCCTCATCGGCTGCGAGCCCGCCGGGCACGGCGTGGAGACCGGCGAGCACGCGGCCACCCTGACCGCGGGCGAGCCCGGCATCCTGCACGGCTCCCGCTCCTACGTCCTCCAGGACGAGGAGGGCCAGATCACCGAGCCGTACTCCATCTCCGCCGGTCTGGACTACCCGGGCATCGGCCCCGAGCACTCCTACCTCAAGGACTCCGGCCGCGGCGAGTACCGCGCGGTCACCGACGACGCGGCCATGCAGGCGCTGCGTCTGCTGTCCCGCACCGAGGGCATCATCCCGGCCATCGAGAGCGCCCACGCGCTGGCCGGCGCCCTGGAGGTCGGCAAGGAGCTGGGCAAGGACGGGCTGATCATCGTCAACCTGTCCGGGCGCGGCGACAAGGACATGGACACGGCCGCGCGCTACTTCGGCCTGTACGACACCGACGCCGAGGTCGCGGCCGACGCCGCCGACCTGGCCGAGATCGAGGGGGACGCCAAGTGAGCGGGAACATCCAGCTGCTGACCGACACCCTCGCGGCCGCCAGGGCCGAGGGCCGCTCCGCGCTCATCGCCTACCTCCCGGCCGGGTTCCCGACCGTGGACGGCGGCATCGAGGCGATCAAGGCCGTCTTCGACGGCGGCGCCGACGTCGTCGAGGTGGGGCTGCCGCACAGCGACCCGGTCCTCGACGGTCCCGTCATCCAGACCGCCGACGACATCGCCCTGCGCGGCGGCGTCAAGATCGCCGATGTCATGCGGACGGTGAAGGAGGCGTACGAGGCCACCGGGAAGCCGGTGCTCGTGATGACGTACTGGAACCCCATCGACCGCTACGGCGTCGAGCGCTTCACGGCGGAGCTCGCCGAAGCGGGTGGCGCCGGGTGCATCCTGCCCGACCTGCCCGTGCAGGAGTCGGCGCTGTGGAGGGAGCACGCCGAGAAGCACGGTCTCGCGACGGTCTTCGTCGTGGCGCCGAGCAGCAAGGACGAGCGGCTCGCCCGGATCACCGCGGCGGGCAGCGGGTTCGTGTACGCCGCCTCGCTGATGGGCGTCACCGGCACCCGCGCGTCGGTCGGCGCGCAGGCGCAGAACCTGGTCGAGCGCACCCGGGCCGCCGGCGGCGACCTGCCGGTCTGCGTCGGGCTCGGTGTCTCCGACGCGGCGCAGGCCGCCGAGGTGGCCGGCTTCGCCGACGGGGTGATCGTCGGCTCGGCCTTCGTGAAGCGGATGCTGGACGCGCCGGACGACAAGGCCGGCGTCGAGGCCGTCCGTGAGCTCGCCGCTGATCTGGCGAAGGGCGTGCGCGGACAGGCGTAACAAGTCAGGACGTTTCGTACAGGTCACTCGAACGGGTGGACCTGGGACCGGGGAGGCGCGCTGCGCCTCCCCGGTTCGTTTCCGGGGTGTGAGCGAGAAGAACCGTGAGGGAAAGCGCACCGCCCGCGAGCGGCTGGCGGTCGAGCGTGAGAAGCAGAAGGCCGCGGAGAGGCGACGGCGGACGCTGATCGTGAGCGCGAGCGTCCTGTGCGTCCTGGGCCTCGCGGCGGTGATCGGAATCGTCGCCGCCAACGCGGGCAAGGACGACGACAGCGATGCCGCGGGCCCGGTCGTGGCGCCCTCGGGCGCCAATGGCGACGACAACCTCGCCATCCCGGTGGGCAAGACCGACGCCAAGTCCACGCTCACGGTGTGGGAGGACTTCCGCTGCCCCGCCTGCAAGTCCTTCGAGGACGCCTACCGCTCCACGATCCACGAGCTGACGGACTCGGGCGAGCTGAAGGTCGAGTACCACCTCGCGACGATCATCGACGGAAACATGGGCGGCAGCGGCTCCCGCACCGCGGCCAACGCCGCGGCCTGCGCCCAGGACGCCGGCAAGTTCACCGCGTACCACGACGTGCTGTACGAGAACCAGCCGTCCGAGACGGACGACGCCTACGCCGAGACCAGCAAGCTCATCGAGCTGGCGAAGAAGGTCGACGGCCTGGACACCGCGACGTTCCGGACGTGTGTCGAGAAGGGCACCCACGACAGCTGGGTCAGCAAGTCCGCGGCGGCCTTCCGCAACGGCGGATTCAGCGGCACCCCCACCGTCATCCTCAACGGCAAGAACATCTACCAGGACCAGACGATGACCCCGGCGAAGCTGAAGGAGCAGGTGCAGAAGGCGGCCAAAGGGTAAGGAGGGACAGGAGAATTCCGACCCTCCCGTTATGGAGCCGTAGCCGGGCTGCCTGCCGTCGGCGGCGCCCGGCACGGTAGCGTCGGTTCTGCCATGGAACTTGCCTACATTCCCAGCCCGTCGCACGGGGTGTACCACCTCGGTCCCATCCCGCTGCGCGGCTACGCGTTCTGCATCATCATCGGCGTCTTCGTCGCGGTCTGGCTCGGCAACAAGCGCTGGCTCGCCCGCGGTGGCCGCGCCGGCACGGTGGCCGACATCGCGGTCTGGGCGGTGCCGTTCGGTCTGATCGGCGGCCGGCTCTACCACGTGATCACGGACTACGAGCTGTACTTCAGCGAGGGTCGTGACTGGGTGGACTCCTTCAAGATCTGGGAGGGCGGCCTCGGTATCTGGGGCGCGATCGCGCTCGGCGCGGTGGGCGCCTGGATCGGCTGCCGCCGCCGGGGCATCCCGTTGCCGGCCTACGCCGACGCCATCGCCCCCGGTATCGCCCTCGCACAGGCGATCGGCCGCTGGGGCAACTGGTTCAACCAGGAGCTGTACGGCCGGGCGACCGACCTCCCCTGGGCCCTGAAGATCACGTCCTCCACGGACGGCCGGGTGCCGGGCACCTACCACCCGACGTTCCTCTACGAGTCCCTGTGGTGCGTCGGCGTCGCGCTGCTCGTCATCTGGGCCGACCGCCGCTTCAAGCTCGGCCACGGACGGGCGTTCGCGCTGTACGTCGCGGCGTACTGCGTGGGCCGGTTCTGGATCGAGTACCTCCGGGTCGACGACGCCCACCACATCCTGGGCCTGCGCCTGAACAACTGGACCGCGCTCATCGTGTTCCTGCTGGCGGTCGTCTACATCGTGCTCTCGGCGAAGAAGCGCCCGGGCCGCGAAGAGGTCGTCGAGCCGGG
>JABFXD010000946.1 GCA_013361925.1 Streptomyces sp.
CGAGGGGGAGAGCGCGGCGAAGCCGCCGAACGCGGCGTCCACGTGCAGCCAGAAGTCGTGCCGTTCCTTGAGCGCGGCGATGGCCCGCAGGTCGTCGAAGTCGACGGTGTTCACCGTGCCGGCGTTCGCCACCACGATCGCCGGGCGGCCGTCCAGCTCGGACAGCGCCCGGTCGAGGGCGGCGACGTCCACGGCCTCCCGGTTGCCGGCCAGCACGGGCACCGACCGCAGCCGGTCGCGGCCGATGCCGAGCACGGACAGAGCCTTGCCGATGCTGGAGTGCGGGCTGCCGGACAGCACGTCGACCGGGCCGAGGGCGGCCACGCCCTCCCGGGACACGGACACGCCGAGCCGCTCGCCCAGCCACTCACGGGCGATCGCCAGGCCCACGGTGTTGGACGTGGTCGCCCCGGTGACGAAGGCCCCGCTGTGCGCCTCGCCCAGCCCGAACAGCTCCCGCAGCCAGCCGACCGTCTCGCGCTCCAGCGCCGTCGCCCAGGAACCGGCCGCCCCCGAGCCGTTCTGGTCGTAGGCGCCGGTCAGCCAGTCCCCGGCGACCGAGGCGGGCGTCGCGCCACCCGTGACGAAGCCGAGATAGCGCGGGCCCGCGGAACCGGAGAACCCCGGCGCCCACCGCTCGGCGAACCGTGCCAGAGCCGCCTCGCCGCCGGCACCGGCGCCGGGCAGCGCCTCGGGCACGGGCGCCTTGTCGAGCCGTACGACCGGCCGGTCGGCCAGTCCGGCCAGCTCCTGGACGGCCAGGTCGCGGGCGGAGGCGAGGAGTTCGGGGAGCCGGGAGAGGTCGTCGGCGAGAGTGCGGTGCATGAAGGGGAGCGTAGGGGAGGGGCGGTGACGGAAGTCTGGTCCACTTGGGCGAAACTGGACCGATGACGACCGGACCGGCCCCGCGGCACAGCGGCCCACCCGTTGACGACCGGGCCGTGCCCGTGACCCCGGGCTTCGCCGCCGCCCTCGGACCCTGGCGTGAACGCCCCGGACCCCTCGCGCGCTCCCTCTCCACCGCCGTCCGCGAGGCCGTCGTCGACGGGCGGCTGCCCGCCGGTACCCGGCTGCCCTCCGAGCGGGAACTCTCGCGGGTCCTGAGTGTCAGCCGCGGCACCGTCGTCGCCGCCCTCACCCTGCTCCGTGACGACGGCTGGCTGCACACCCGGCACGGCAGCGGCAGCCAGGTCCGTCTCCCGGCCCGGCTCACCGAGCGCACCACCCCCTGGTCCCTGGACCGTGGGGGAGCGGGCGACGCGGACCTCGACCTCACCCTCGCCCTGACGTCCGCACCCCACGAGGCCTACCTCGCCGCCCTCGGCCGGGCCGCCGAGCGCAGCGCCGCCCTGCTCGTCGACTCGGGCGCCGCCACGGCGGGCCTGCCGCGCCTGCGGGAACTGCTGGCCGACCGGTACACCCGGGACGGCCTCGCGACCCGCCCGGAGCAGATCCTCGTCACCTCCGGCGCCCAGGCCGCGCTCACCCTGCTCCTCGATCACCTGCACACCGACCGCCGTCACCCCGTCGCCGTGGAGAGCCCGTCGTACCCGGGTGCCCTGGCGGTCCTCCGCGGCCGTCGGGCGCGGCTGCTGCCCGTGCCGGTGACCTCGCAGGGCGGCTGGGACACCGGCCACCTCGCCACCGCCGTACGCACCCAGAGCCCCCGGCTCGCCTATCTCGTCCCCGACTTCCAGAACCCCACCGGCGCCCACATGGACGCCGCGACCCGCGCGGAGATCGCCCGTCTGCCCCTGACCGTCATCGCCGACGAGACCATGCGCGACCTCGACCTCAGGACCCCGCCCGGCACCGAGCCCCACCTGGCCGGACCGCGCGTGATCCAGATCGGCTCGGCGAGCAAGACCCTGTGGACCGGCCTGCGGATCGGCTGGATCCGGGGCACCGCCGATCTCGTACGACAGCTGCGGCGCAACCCGCTCCAGCCGCAGCTGTCGCCGCCGCCCCTGGAGCAGCTCATCGCGGCCGAGCTGCTGGGCGAGGGGCTGCCCGCGGTCCTCGCGGACCGCCGGTCCAGGCTGCGCGCCCAGCGCGACCACCTGGCCGAACTCCTCGACGGGACCGGATGGACGTACACCGTCCCGGACGGCGGGCTGTCGCTGTGGCTGCATCTCGGCACCACGCCCGCGACGGCGCTCGCCGCCCGCGCCGCCCGGCAGGGACTCGTGGTGACGCCCGGGCCGCACTTCGCCGCCGACCGCGCCACGCTCACCCACCATCTGCGCCTGCCGTTCACGGCGACACCGGACGTCCTCACCCGGGCGGTGGGGCTGCTGCGGCGCTGTCACGAACAGGAAGTTCACCGTTTCGTCACAGCCTGAACCGGCATACAACCGCCGCGCCCGTACACCGGTCAAACAGGGAGATCGCACCGGACACGCACCGCGTCGTACAGGAAAGGCAAGGCCCACCATGGGGGACATACGCAGACGAGGGGCCGTCGCCCTCGCTCTCACCGGACTGGCCGCACCGCTCACCCTCGCGCTGGGCACCGCGCCCGCGCAGGCGGCCACGAGCTGCACCACCCAGACCGGCCCGTACCAGAAGCAGGTCGAGAAGTTCCTCGGCCTCACGGTCGACGGCAAGCAGTCGACGACCGACTGCAAGGCCATCCAGGCCTTCCAGAACAAGCACGGCATCACGCCGAACGCCGGCTACGCGGGTCCCGTCACCTGGGGTGTGATGGACCTGATGAAGAAGCAGAAGGCGGTCGGGAACAACCCCAACAAGGAAGGCAAGTGCCCGACCAACAAGGGCCGTATCGCCTGCGTCAACCTCACCCTCCAGCTGAGCTGGATCCAGGACGGCAACAGGCTCGTCTACGGGCCCGTCCCGGTGCGCACCGGCCGCAACGGCTACGAGACCCGCACCGGTCTGAAGAAGATCTACTGGCGGGACATCGACCACGTCTCGAACATCTACAACGTGCCCATGCCGTACAGCCAGTTCTTCGACGGCGGCCAGGCCTTCCACTCGGTGAACCTCAGCATGTGGAACCCGCCGGGCTCGCACGGCTGCGTCAACATGACGAAGACGACCGCCAAGAAGTACTGGTCGCTGCTGAAGACGGGCGACGACGTCTTCGTGTACGGCCGCAAGCCGGGCACCTGATCGGCGACCCGGCCCACGGCGTACGCGTGTTACCGCGGCGCGTCCCCGAAGTCCGGGATCTCCAGCCGTACCCCGCCCTGCCGCGCGGACTCGTGCGCGATGATCCCCGGCAGGGTGTAGCGGGCCGCCACCCAGGCGTTCACGGACGGCAGGGTGCGGGAGTTGACCGCGGTGACGAAGTCGTCCACCAGGAAGTGGTGGCTGCCCTCATGGCCGTTGTGCAGGTGGTCGAACTCCCGCGGCAGCCGGGAGCGGTCGTGCACCGGGGCCGAACCGGAGGTGAAGGCGGCCCGAAGGTCCGGCGCGATGTGCTGGAGTGACGGGTCGTCAGGGGCCATGGTGGGCTTGGGCTCCAGGAGTTCGCTGATGTCCTGCACGCCCTTCTTGTCCTGCCACAGCGCGAACGTGGCGAGCTGCTCCATGCTCGCCTCCGTGCCGAAGAACCGGAAACGGGACTCACGGATGTGGGACGGGTAGCCCACCCGCCGGAACTCGTTCGTACGGAACGAACCGCCGCCCGCGACCTCGAACAGCGCGGTGGCGTTGGAGAAGTCGTTGCCGAACTGACTGACCTCCTTGTCGAAGACCCCGTCCCCGCGGTCGTCCACGACCCCGATCGCCGACACGCTCACCGCGTGCGTCTGCCAGGCCCCGAGCACCCCGCCCACCGCGTGCGTCGGGTACAGCAGCGGGGGATAGCTGGCCGTCGCCTTCCAGTTGTCGCCGCCGCTGTACTGGTACGCCTCGTAGAAGCCGAGATCCATGTCGTGGACGTAGTCGCCCTCGGCGTAGAAGAGCCGCCCGAAGGCGCCCTCGGCGATCTGGTTGCGGGCGTGCACGGTCGCCGGGTTGTACTGGCTGGTCTCGCCCATCATGTACGTCAGCCCGGTCGCCTTGACCGCGTCGACGATCGCCGCGATCTCCTCGGCGGTGATCGCCATCGGGACCGCCGAGTAGACGTGCTTGCCGGCGTTCAGGCCCTGGAGGACCAGCGGGCCGTGCGTCCAGCGCTGGGTGAAGATCGCGACCGCGTCGACCGCCTCCGACTCCAGCATGGCCTGGTACGAGGGGAAGGTGCCCGACAGGCCTTCGGCGGCGGCGAGTTGCTGCGCGCGCTCGGGGAGGAGGTCGGTGACGTAGACGTCGCGGACACCGGGGTGGGCCAGGAACAGCTTGGCGAACTGGCCCGAGAACTGCCCGGCGCCGACGATGCCGAGGGAGAACGTCATGGAGGAGATGCCTTTCACTACTGAGGTCACTACCGGCCTCACTACTGGCCGAGGATGAAGTTGATCTGGTCGTTGGTCTTGGTCAGGCCGCTCACCGGGGCGTCGTTGGCGAAGACGTCCTGCATGGCCGGGCGCATCAGCGCGTACACGTCCGCCGCGTAGTCGGTGACCGGGAAGGCGAACGTCCTGGCGTGCCGCTTGTCGGTGACCGGCTCGGTGAAGGCGGACACGTCGATGCCCTTCTTCCGGTACGCCGCCACGGCCGCGGCGGTGCCGTCAGGGGTGGCCGGGAAGACGATGCCGTAGCCGCCGACGGTCTTCTGGCACTCGTTCGAGGCCAGGTACTTCACCCACTTCTTCGCGCCCTCCTTGTTGCGGGCGTTCTTGGTGACCGAGTCGGCGAGGCCGTTCATCATGGTGGCCCGCTTGCCGCTCGGGCCGGTGGGGGTGACGGCGGTGCCGACGTCGAGGCCCTTGGTGCCGTAGTACGTCGAGATCATCCAGGCGCCGTCGAAGGCGGTCGCCGCCCGGCCGGAGGCCACCTGGGCGTTGGCCGGGTTCGCGCCGTCGGTGTAGTCGGTGAAGGGCGCGAGATAGCCCTTCTTCGCCAGCCCGAAGTACCAGTCGATCACCGACTGGAAGGTCTTGCTGTCGTACTCGTAGGCGTCGCCCCAGCGGGCCTTGTCCGTGTAGTTCCAGCCCGCCGAGCCGGTGAACGGGCTCCAGGTGGTCTGCCCGTCGGCGTCGCCCGCGCCGCCCGTGGCGAGGCCGTACACCTTGACGTGGTGCTTGTCGAAGCCCGGTTCGTCGCCGCGCCTGCCGTTGCGGTCGACGGTCAGATGCGCGATGGCCTTCTCGAAGGTGCCGCCGTCCTTGGGGTTCCAGGACAGGGAGTTGAGCTGGTCGGCGGTGAGGCCGGCGGCTCCGGTCAGCTTCTTGTTGTAGAAGAGGGCGACCGTGTCCCAGTCCTTGGGGGCGCCGTAGCGGTGCCCGTCCTGGCCGACCCAGTTCGCGCCGAGCCCGGTCTGGTAGGCGGAGTCGTCGATGCCCAGGTCGTCCAGTGGTTCGAGCACGTCGAGGTCGGCGAACTGGCCGAACTTCTGGATGTGGTCGGTGAAGACGTCCGGCTCGGTGCCCGCGATGAAGCTCGCGGTGAGCTTGGTCCAGTAGTCGGCCCAGCCCATCTGGGTGATCTTGACGTTCAGGCCCGGGTTCTCCTTCTCGAAGCCCTTGGCGCAGGCCTGGTAGGCGGGCAGCTGGTTGGCGTCCCACAGCCAGTACGTCACGGAGTTCGCGCCCGAGCCGGCGGCGCCGCCCTGCGCGCAGCCGGAGACCAGGGACAGCGTCAGCGCTCCGGTGAGCGCCATCACGGTTCGAATTCGCATGCCTGGCCCCTTACTTGACGCCGGTGAAGCTGATGGTGCTGACGATGCGGCGCGCGAAGACACCGAAGAGCAGCAGCATGGGAAGGGCCGCGATGAGGGTGGCGGCCATCAGGCCGGACCAGTCGTAACCGGTCTGCGGGGTCTGCGCCCGGAAGATGGCGAGCGCCACGGTCAGCACCCGCGAACTGTCGCTGTACGACACCATCAGCGGCCAGAAGTAGTCGTTCCAGGAGGTGATGTACGTCAGCACGCCGAGCGTGAGGATCGGTGTGGACGCCATCGGCAGCATCACCCGGAAGAAGATCCTGATCTTCCCGGCGCCGTCCAGCAGCGCCGCCTCCTCGACCTCGCGGGGCACGTTCATGAAGAACTGCCGCAGGAAGAACACCGCGAACGGCGTCATGAACATCGTCGGCAGCGCGATGCCCAACAGGTTGTCGATCAGGCCGAGTTGCTTGATGAGCACGAAGTTCGGCAGCAGCGTGAAGATGGTGGGGACCATCAGGCCCGCCAGGAACAGCCCGAACATCTTGTCCCGGCCACGCCAGCGCAGCCGGGCGAACGCGTAGGCGGCCATCGCGGAGAAGAAGATCTGGCAGACGGTGATCAGGGTCGAGACGACGACCGAGTTGATCAGATAGCGCCAGAACTTCAGCCCGCCGCCCGATCCGCCCTGGGCGATCGCCTCCTCCGTGGACTGGAGTCCGAGCGCCCGCTCGAAGCCGCCGGTGGTGAAGTCGACGGGCAGCGGGTCGCCGGGGTGGGCGGCGAGCGCGGTGTTGGAGGACAGCGCGGTGCGCAGGATCCAGTAGAACGGCAGCAGCGTCACGAGCACGATCGCGGCCATCACCACCCAGGCCGCGATCCGGCCCACGGAGGGGCGGCGCCTGAGCGGTCGTACGGACACAGGACTCGTCGTTGCGGTCACAGCGGCCATGTCGGTGTCTCCCCTCTCCTCAGCCCAGGTCCGTCTGGCCGGCGCGCGTGATCCGGTACTGGAGCACCGTGATCGCGCTGAGCACCACCAGCAGCGCGACCGACATCGCGGAGGCGTAGCCGAACTGGAAGCGGCCGAACGCGGAGCCGTAGATGTAGAACTGCAGGACGTTGGTGGCGTTCGCCGGACCGCCGTTGGTCGTCACGGCGACCGTGTCGAACACCTGGAACGATCCGATCACCGTCATGATCAGCACGACCGCCAGGACCGGTCGCAGCAGCGGCAGCGTGATCCGCCAGAACATGCGCCCCTCGCTCGCGCCGTCCACCTTCGCGGCCTCGTACATGTCGTTGGGGATGGCCTGGAGCCCCGCGAACAGCAGCAGCGCGGTGTAGCCGACGTGCCGCCACACATTGATCAGGGCGATCGTCGGGATGGCCCAGGTCTCGTCGTTGAGGAACGGGATGCGGTCGAAGCCGAGCCCGGCGATGATCTCGTTGCCTATGCCGAGCTGGGTGTCCAGGATCCAGAGCCAGACGATGCCCGCGACGACGTTCGACATCAGATACGGCGTGAGCACGATGCCGCGCAGCACCGCCGACTGGGTAAGCCGCTGGAGCAGTACGGCGATGGCGAGCGCCGACACCGTCTGCACCCCGATGTTGATGACCACGTAGACGACGGTGACGCGCAGCGAGTCCCAGAAGATCGGGTCGTGGACCATCCGGTCGTAGTTGTCGAGGCCCACCCACTCCGCTGGTGTCAGCAGGTTGAAGCGGGTGAAGCTCAGATAGATGCCCCGCAGCGTCGGCCAGAGCAGGAAGACCACGAAGCCCAGCAGCGCCGGGGCGAGGAACACCGCGGCCAACCGACCGTCCCCGCCGCCCTCCCGGGCTTTCGCCCTCCCCGTCCTCGGTGTCGTCCGTACGCCCTCGGCGCCCCCCACGGGGAGGCGCGACGGAGGGCTGCTGGAGGCGATGGTCATCGGGAGACTCCCTCGTCTGCGGCGGCTCATCCTCGGGCACTTACTTTTGCGGCGAAAGAATAAGGACGTCAAGGGGCGCGCAAACATCTTTTCCGAGCCACCTTCGGCCGTCTAGAGTGGTCATATTGCTTCCATCATGAAAGAAATGGACGGGGGATACTGACCGTCATGACCGCAGTAGCCGCCAGCTGGCACCCCCTGAGCCCCGGTGAGCGTTCGGTGGCGATCGAGGTGCTCGTCCACGGACCCCTGTCGCGCACCGAGCTCGCGCGCCGCCTCGACCTGTCCGCGGGCAGCCTCACCCGGCTGACCAAGCCGCTCATCGAGTCCGGACTGCTGATCGAGGTGCCCGAAGCGGGCGCGTCCGCCGAGGTGCGCCAGGGCCGCCCCTCGCAGCCGCTCGACGTGGTCGCCGACTCCCGCTCCTTCATCGGCTTCAAGGTCACGGGCGACATGGCCTACGGCGTCGTCACCACGCTGCGCAGCGAGATCGTCGCCCGCCACGACCGGCCCCTCACCACCCACGACCCCGCCGAAGTCGCCGACCTGCTCGCGGAGATGGCCGACGAGCTGGCCCGCGCCCACCCCTCGCGGGTCGCGGGCATCGGCATCGGCGTGGGCGGTCTGGTCCAGGAGCGGTCCGTCGTCGGGGAGTCGCCGTTCCTGCACTGGCGGGACGTTCCGCTCGCCGAACTCGTCGAGGACCGCACGGGGTTGCCGGTCGTCATAGAGAACGACGTCGCCGCGCTCGTCGAGGCGGAGACCTGGTTCGGCGCGGGGCGCGGCCTCGACCGCTTCGTCGTGCTCACCATCGGCGCCGGCCTCGGCTACGGACTGGTGCTGGGCGGTCGCCGGGTCCCCTACGCCGAGGAGGACCGCGGCTTCGGGCGGCACTGGATCGTCAACCCGAACGGTCCGCTCACGCCCGAGGGCGAACGCGGCAGCGCCGTCTCCCTGTTGACCATCCCCAACATCCGCTATCAGGTGCGGGCCGCCACCGGCCGCGACCACACCTACGAGGAGATCCTCACCCTCGCCGCCGCGGGCGAGCCCATGCCGGCCCGGGTCATCGACGAGGCCGCGCGGGCGCTGGGCGTCCTCATCGCCCAGATCGCCAACTTCGCGATGCCGCAGAAGATCCTGCTCGCCGGTGAGGGCGTCGGTCTGATGGACGTCGCGGGCAAGGCGGTGGACGACACCATCCGCTTCCACCGGCATCCGCTGGCCGCGCCGATCGACCTGGAGACCAAGGTGTCCGACTTCCATGACTGGGCGCGCGGCGCGGCCGTCCTGGCGATCCAGGTACTGGTCCTCGGGACGGCGGAATCGTGAGTTCCACCACGGTTGACCTGGGTGAACTCCCGAAACATGGGGGCCAGATGGACGTGATCAGCAACACGGTCTGAAATGTCCGTATTGCTCGTACTTACTCACGGCGCCTTCACCTGCGGCCCCGTATGCTTCACATCATGTCCACCACTGTTGAACCGGCTTCCGATAGGTCGGCTGACGAGGTCAACGAGGAGATCCGGGCCCTGTGGTTCCGGTCGGGCGGGACACTGAGCGGCGAGCAGCGCGAGGAATACCGGCGGCTCGTCCTGGAGTGGGCCGCCGCGGCCCCGCAGCCGGCCTGACGTCCCTCCTCGAAAGACCCGCAAGCACGCAAGGCCACTGGAGGCACCCGTTCTCACGGGTGCCTTTTCGCACGTCAGGCCTCAGCCCCACGTCGCCGAGTAGTACCGCTGATACGCCTTGCGGTCCTGCTCCGCCCGGATGTACCGCGTCGCCACCAGCGCGATCATGCTGCCCCCGACCACCAGCAGCCCCGGACCGACGTTCCGGGTGTCCGTGAGCCGCGCCAGCAGCGTCTCACCCTCGGCGCCCCCGCCCGTCGCGGGCGCCGACGACCCCGGCGTGGCCGCACCGGGAGCGCTCGCGCCCTGCGGGGCGGAGGCGGAGGGGGCCGGCGAGGCGCCCTGCTGCTTGCCACCGGCGGGGGCCGACACGAGGAGCTGCACCCCGAGCTGGTTCAGTGCCGCCGTCACCGGCTGGAAGAACGTCGTACCGCCCGCCGTGCAGTCGCCGCTGCCCCCGGACGTGATGCCGAGTGCGATCCCCTCGGAGAACAACGGCCCCCCGCTGTCCCCGGGTTCGGCGCACACGTTCGTCTCGATCAGACCGGTCACCGTGCCCTCGGGGTAGTTGACCGTCGCGTTCAGCGCCGTCACCTGCCCGTCGCGCAGACCGCTCGTGCTGCCGCTGCGGAACACCCGCTGCCCCACGGACGGATCGGCCACCCCCGTGATCTGCACCCCCTTGCCGCCGCCCACGGCCACGACCGCCGCACCGTCGCCCGCCTTGCCGCTGTCGTACTGGACCAGGGAGAAGTCGGCACCCGGGAAGTTCTGCACGGTCGTCTTGCCGAGCTGCGTCCGGCCCCGGTTGTCCGCGAACCAGACCGAACCGGTGGGACCGCAGTGCCCGGCGGTGAGGATGAAGTCCTGGGTCCCGTTCGTCACGTTGAAGCCGGCCGAGCAGCGCCCGCCGGTCGACAGGATCGGCTGTGCCCCGTTGACGCGGGGCGTGAACGTGCCCTCGGCGCGCTCCATGCGTACGAAGCCGCCGATGCCCTCGGCGACCTCGGTGAGCCGCTTCCAGTCGCCGGCGGAGACGGTGCTGTCGGCCCGTACCACCACCTCGTTGGTCCGGTAGTCCAGGGCCCACGCCGTGCCGGCCACCCGGGGCGCCGAACGCAGCGTGCCGGTCGCCGACTTGAGCTCGTCCATGCTGTGCGGGACGACCTTCGCCGTGGCGCCTGCCCGGCGCACCTCGGCGGCGGACTTCTGGTCGGTGACGGCGACGACCGGCCGCCCGTCCGTACCGATCCAGCTGCCCGCCGTACGCGAAGTGCCCAGCCGGGCCACCAGATCGGTGCCCGTCTGCCCTGCCGACGCGGCGGTCGTACGGGGGAGGGCAGGGGTCCCCGCGGGTTCGCTCGCGACGGCACGGGTCACCATCGTTCCGCCCAACAGGAGTCCGCCGACGGCGGCCAGCCGTGTCGCTCGCCGGACCATCCGTCGTCGTGCGTGCCTCATGCATGGCTCCCGAACCCCGAACGTGCGGCGACAACACCGCGGGGCCGCGCGGAAGTCGAGTGCCCTCCCCTCATACGCGCACCGGGGCCGTCGTGTTCAAGCGGTCGGCGTCAGTTCTTGCGACCGACCCCGCAGTAGAGGGCCACCTCGGGCGGCTCCGCCCCGTCCACGCACTCGGCGCGCCAGCGTGAGCAGGACACGACTCCCGGGGCCAGCACGTCCAGACCGTCGAAGAAACGGGCGACGGCCTCGGGAGCGCGCTGCGTCAGCCGGGGCGTGCCGTGCTCGTTCCAGAACCGGACGGCCTCGTCCACGTCCGGCATGCCCGGGTGCACGACGGTGTGCGACAGCACGAGATGGCTGCCGGCCGGCAACGCGTCCATGAGCCGGCGCACGATGCCGTACGGGTCCTCGTCGTCGCCGATGAAGATGACCACACCGAGCAGCATCAGGGCGACCGGGCGGGTGAAGTCCAGGGTGGCGGAGGCGCGTTGGAGGATGGCGTCGACGTTGCGCAGATCCTCGTCGAGATGGTCGGTGCGGCCCTCGGGCGTACTGGTGAGCAGGGCGCGGGCGTGGGTGAGGACGAGCGGGTCGTTGTCGACGTAGACGACCCGTGCGTCGGCGGCGAGGCGCTGGGCGACCTCGTGCGTGTTCTCCGCGGTGGGCAGCCCGGTGCCTATGTCGAGGAACTGCCGGACGCCCGCCTCGCCGACGAGATGACGCACCGCACGGCCCAGGAAGCGGCGGTCGGCGCGGGCGTACTCGTCGATGGCCGGATGGAGTTCCCGGATCCGGTCGCCCGCCACCCGGTCCACCTCGTAGTAGTCCCCGCCGCCCAGCCAGTAGTTCCAGATCCGGGCCGTGTGCGGCCGCAGCGTGTTGATCCGGCTGCGCAGGGAAGCGGCGGTGGCCGGCGAGTGGTCCGTCACGGGGCTCTGTTCTCCTGGAGTACCTGCTCGGATACGACGACAACGCGCAATCTAGACCGCGAGGTTGGCGTCTGCCGAGGGTGCGGAGGCAACTCCGTTCAGCGCGTTCGGCGAGAGCACGGCCCAGCTGCGTTCGTCGCCCCACACGGACGTCGGCCCGACATAGGGGCGCAGCAGCGCCACGAGCGCGGGATCGCCACGCCCGTTGAGCACGTCGGAGGCGATCTTGCGGGCGATCCCCGCGAGGAAGTCGGCCAGCTGGATCCGTGGATCCCACCGCGCCTGGACCAGCTCCATGCCGTCGAAGCCGACGCCCGCCCGACCGGCCGTCTCCTCGATCCAGGCGATACGGTCCGGCGTCAGCATGTTCTGCCGGTCGTGCACCAGCCGGACCGTACGGCGGCCTCCCGCGCTCCAGTGCGCGGCGGTGTGGACGATCGCGGGCAGCAGCGGATTGAGCGCGGGGATCAGCGGATAGTGCTCCCTGACGCGGGCCCGGTAGGCGTCGGCCCGTGTCCGTGTCGCGGCCAGCCGCTCCAGGGTCCGCGCCACCTCCGGCCGGGGCGCGGCGCGACGCAGGGCGGCGATCGTACGGAAGAACGCGGCCACGGGCTCGTCCGGTTCGCCGTTGCCACGTACGCGCAGCAGGTGGTTCGCCGCCTCCAGAAAGGTCCGCCACCGGTCCGCGCCGAAGTCCGCCGCTCCCTGCCGGTAGAGGGCGAGGACCCACGCGGCGTCACCGTGGCCGTCGTAGCTGTCGTGGCTGTCGTGGCTGTCGTCCAGCAGGAGGGCGACCGCCCGGTCCACGACGAAGTACGCCTTCTCGGTCAGATGCACATGGGCGTGTCCGTACAGCGGCCCCGAGGCCGAGAGCAGGGACTCCAGCGCCGCCCGGTGCTTCTCCCGCAGCAGATGGTTCGCCTTGTACTCCTCGGCGGGCGACCGGATCCGCTCCCGCAGCTCCAGGAGGTACGCGGCGGCGGTCTCCACGGGCACCTCCACACTGCCGTGCGCGAACACGTCCGTGTTGCCGCCGGTGAGGTTCTCGCCGTCCGACCCCGACTCGTCGCAGGCCACCTCGACGAGCGCCCCCGAGACCGCTCCTCGTACGCCCTCCTCGGGATTTCCTGTCACACGAAGCTCCCTGTCCGTCCACCACCCCCAGCATCCCGCGTGCGCTCCGCGAGGTGAACCGAATTGTTCCCGGGCACCCACCCGAGGCGGGCGCGCCGAGGGGCCGCTGCCTAGACTCCGGGCATGAGTGACACGACGCTGGACCGGCTCGCGGCCGGCAGCTATCTGCTGATCACCAGCTTCCGCAAGAACGGCACCGGGGTACCCACACCGGTATGGGTGGTCCGGGACGGGGACACGCTCGGGGTGTGGTCCGCCGCGGACTCCTGGAAGGTGAAGCGGATCAGGGCCCGCGCCGATGTCCTCGTCGGGCCGTGCGACCTGCGCGGCAACCCCACCGGTGAGTCGGTCCCCGGCACCGCGGAGATCTGCGACGCGGACACGAGCGCCCGTTATCGCAAGCTCATCGCCCGCAAGTACGGCATCCTCGGACGCCTGACCCTGCTCGGCAGCCGACTGCGCCGGGGGACGAAGGGCACGGTGGGGATCCGGGTGACGCTGACGG
>JABFXD010000304.1 GCA_013361925.1 Streptomyces sp.
GGCGATGGCGCCGCCGTTGACGTTGACCTTGTCCGGGTCCAGGCCGAGGTCCTTGACGAAGCGGAGCACCACCGCGGCGAAGGCCTCGTTGATCT
Organism: Streptomyces sp.; assembly: GCA_013361925.1. Taxonomy (GTDB): domain Bacteria; phylum Actinomycetota; class Actinomycetes; order Streptomycetales; family Streptomycetaceae; genus Streptomyces. The sequence goes on from JABFXD010000304.1 coordinate 96, forward strand.
CGACCAGGTCGAGGTCGGCGGCCGACAGTCCCGCCTTGGCCAGGGCCTTGCGCGAGGCCGGGGCGGGCCCGGTGAGCATGATGGTGGGATCGGCGCCGGAGACCGCGGCCGAGACGATACGCGCCCGGGGCACCAGGCCGTGCCGCTCCCCCGCCGCCGCGGAGCCGATGACGGTCAGCGCCGCCCCGTCCACGATGCCGGAGGAGTTGCCGGCGTGATGGACGTGGTCGATCCGTTCCACCCAGTGGTAGCGCTGGAGCGCCACCGCGTCGAAGCCGGCCCGTTCGCCGAGGTCCGCGAACGACGGCTTCAGCCGGGCCAGCGAGTCGGCGGTGGTGCCGGGCCTGAGGTGCTCGTCGCGGTCCAGGACGAGCAGGCCGTTGCGGTCGTGGACCGGTACGACCGAGCGGGCGAACCGGCCCTCCTTCCACGCCTCGCAGGCCCTGGCCTGCGACGCGGCGGCGTAGGTGTCGACGTCGTGCCGGGTGAAGCCCTCCAGGGTGGCGATGAGGTCGGCGCCGATGCCCTGGGGAACGAAGCCGGTGGTGTGGTTGGTGAGCGGGTCTGTCGCCCAAGCCCCTCCGTCGCTGCCCATCGGGGTGCGGGACATGGATTCCACCCCGCCGGCCAGCACGAGGTCCTCCCAGCCCGAACGGACCTTCGCGGCAGCGAGGTTGACCGCCTCCAGGCCGGAGGCACAGAAGCGGTTCTCCTGGACTCCGGCGACGGTGTCCGGCAGTCCGGCGGCCATCGCGGCGGTCCTGGCGATGTCCGCGCCCTGCTCACCGACCGGGCTGACGACACCGAGGACGACGTCGTCGATGCCGGCCGGATCCAGGGCGGGGAACCTGCGGCGCACCTCGTCGATCAGACCGACGACCAGGTCGACGGCCTTGACGGAGTGCAGTGCGCCATCGGCCTTGCCGCGACCGCGCGGGGTGCGGATCGCCTCGTACACAAACGCTTCGGTGCTCAACGGGAACCTTCCGGTCGATTCGGGAGCGGCAGACGTGCGGAGCGGGACGGCGGCGCTCACGCCAGCAGGGAGCGGCCGATGATCTCCTTCATGATTTCCGTGGTGCCGCCGTAGATCGTCTGGATGCGTCCGTCGAGGAACGCCCGGGCGACCCGGTACTCGGTCATGTAGCCGTATCCGCCGTGCAGTTGGAGACAGCGGTCGACGACGCGCTTCTGGAGTTCGGTCGCCCACCACTTGGCCATCGCGGCGTGTGTGGCGTGCAGGCGGCCGTGGGTGTGATCGGTGATGCAGCGGTCGACGAAGCTGCGGGTGACCGCGCACTCGGTGGCCATCTCGGCGATCTCGAAGCGGACGTGCTGGAGTCGGGCCAGTGGCCGCCCGAACGCCTCACGTTCCTTCACGTACGCCGTGGTGACGTCCAGGACGTGCTCGGCCGCCGCCGCGGCGCCCACGGCGATCGCCAGCCGCTCCTGGGCGAGGTGCGCCATGAGGGCGACGAACGCCTTGTTCTCCTCGCCGAGCAGGTTCTCCTTGGGCACTCGTACGTCCTCGAAGAACAACTCGGCGGTGTCCTGGGCCTTCTGGCCGATCTTGTCGAGGTTGCGGCCGCGTTCGAAGCCCTTCATGCCGCGTTCGACGACCAGCAGGCTCTGTCCCGCGCTGCCGCCGTCGGGGGTGGTGCGGGCGACGACCACGACGAGGTCGGCGAGGATGCCGTTGGAGATGAACGTCTTGGCGCCGTTCAGAAGGTAGTGGTCGCCCTGGTCGGTGGCGGTGGTGCGGATGCCCTGGAGGTCGGAGCCCGCGCCGGGCTCGGTCATGGCGATGGCCGTGATCAGTTCGCCTGAGGTGTGGCCGGGCAGCCAGCGCCGCTTCTGCTCCTCGGTGGCGAGGCGGGTGAGGTACGGACCGACGATGTCGTTGTGCAGGCTGAGCGCCATCCCGGAGGCGCCCGCTCGGGCGAACTCCTCGATGAGGACGGCGCTGTAGCGGAAGTCGTCGACGCCTCCGCCGCCGTACTCCTGCGGCACCGCGAGCCCCAGCAGGCCCTGCCGGCCGGCCGCGCGCCACGCGTCGCGGCTCACGATTCCGTCCCGCTCCCACTGCTCGTGGTGCGGGAGCACCTCCTTGGCGAGGAAGGTGCGCACGGTCTCCCGGAACGCCTCGTGGTCGGGGGTGAAGAGGTCTCGTTGCATGTCGTCTCCGGTCGGTGGAGGTGGGCCGGGCGCGGCGCTGCGGCGCGTCACAGCCAGTTCTTGACCTGCTCGACGAGGCGGGCCGGGTCGGGGCCGACGGGGGTGACGTTGAGCATGGTGACGCCCGCCTCCCGGAACACCTCGACGCGGTCGCGCACATAGCCCTCGGGGCCTGCCAGGCAGACCAGTTCGCACAGTTCGGCGGGCACCGCGGCCGCCGCGTCCGTCTTGCGGCCCGCGAGGTAGTGCTCCCGCACGACGGCGGCCTCGGCCTCGTAGCCGTAGGAACAGACCAGGTCGTAGTAGAAGTTGCGGCCGGGTGCGCCCATTCCGCCCACGTACAGGGCGATGACGGGTCGCATCAGGTCGCGCACGGCCTCGGCGTCGTCGCCGACGGCCAGCAGACCGCCGGCCACGACGGACAGGGTGCCCAGGGACGGATCGCGCCGGGCCGTGCCCTCGGCAAGGGGCTTGCCCCAGACGGCCGCGGCGTGTTCGGGCACGTAGAGGAACGGCAGCCAGCCGTCGGCGAGTTCGGCGGTCATGCGCACGTTGGCCGGACCGAGCGCGGCGACATGGACGGGGATGGTGTCGCGCACGGGATGCGTGAGCAGTTTGAGGGGTTTGCCGAAGGTGCCGCCCTTGTCGGCGGGCAGGGGTAGGTCGGTGATGCCGTGGTGCTCGATCACCTCCCGGCGCCAGATGCGCCGGGCGAGTTCGATGGTCTCCCGGGTGCGGCCGAGGGGCTTGTCGTAGCGGCGGCCGTGCCAGCCCTCCACGACCTGCGGGCCGGAGGCGCCGATCCCGAGCAGGGCCCGTCCGCCGGTGAGCGCGTCGAGTCCGGCGGCGGTCTGGGCGATGAGTGCCGGGGTGCGGGAGTAGACGTTGAGGATGGCCGAGCCGATGCGCATCCGCTCGGTGCGGGCGGCGAGATAGCCCATGATCGTGGGCGAGTCGAAGCCGTAGGCCTCGGCCACCCA
>JABFXD010000357.1 GCA_013361925.1 Streptomyces sp.
GCCCGTGACTACCGCGAACTGCTGCTCCCGTTCCAGGGAACCGGCACCCGGCTGGTGCTGATGGAGCCGTTCCTGATTCCCGTACGGCGCGAGCAGTGGGCCTGGCGTCAGGATCTCGATCCGCGCATCCACGTGGTCCGGCGTCTCGCCGCCGAGTTCGACGCGGCCCTGCTGGCGGCGGACGGGCTGCTGAACCAGGCGGCGCGGGAGGCCGGGGACCCCACGCTGATCAGCGAGGACGGGGTGCATCTCACCTCGCGCGGGCACGAGGTGCTGGCCGCTGCCTGGACCGGTCTGGTCCGCGTTGGCTAGCGCCGCGCGCCCGGCGGCCGCGTCTTCCCGCGCCTCGCGTCCGCGCGCCGGGGTGGTGCTCTCGCGGACCCTGCGGGACGAGGTCTTCGGCCCGGCCGCATGGGCGGAACTGACCGACCTCGTCGACCTGGTGGCCGACTGCTCCCACGGCGCCGACCTGGCCGTACACCCGCGGCGCCGCGAGGTCGAAGTCCTCGTCACCTCCTGGGGTGCGCCTCCGCTGACCGCCGGGCTGCTCGCCGAACTACCCGGCCTGCGCACCATGTTGCACGCGGCCGGGTCCGTGCGCCGCATCGTCACTGACGCGGTCTGGGAGCGTGGGATCACCGTGGTGTCGGCGGCCGACGCCAACAACGAGCCGGTCGCCGAGTACGTGTACGCCCAGACCGTCCTCGCGCTGAAGGACGTGCACCGACGCTCCCGACGGATCGTCGCCGACCGGGCACTGCCCCCGTTGGAAGGCGTCCCCGGCATCCATGAACAGACCGTCGGGCTGGTCTCGTTCGGCTCCGTGGCCCGCAAGACCGCGCAACGGCTGCACCGGCTCGACGCCCGGATCCTGGCCTGGGACCCGTACCTGGACGACGACACGTTCCGGGCACAGGGCGTGACCAGGGTGGCCGAGCTGTCCGAACTGGCCACGCGGTCCCGGGTGTTGAGCATTCATACGCCGCTCATCGCGGGCCGCACGGAGAACCTCGTCGGGGGAGACCTGTTGCGGCTGCTGCCCCCGTGGGCGACCCTCATCAACACCGCGCGCGGAGCCGTGATCGACGAGGCGGCCCTGCTCCGGGTCCTCGCCGAACGGCCCGACCTGTTCGCCGTGTTGGACGTCACCCGAGCCGAGCCCCCGGAGCCGGACTCGGCCCTCTACGCCCTGCCGAACGTCCTGCTCACCGGGCATGTCGCCGGGACGGTGGGCACCGAACGACGGGCCATGGGGCGCCTCGTCGTCGACGAACTCCGGCGCCTGGCCGCGGGGTTGGCGCCGCTGCACGCCGTGCCGGCGGCCTCCGCCCATCTGCGGGCCTAGCTTCGGGCGCGGGCCCGGCTTCAGATCGACGCATCTCGTCCCAAGCATTGACCCGTCTCTGAAAACGTTTTAACTTCCCTTCACTCCCTACCTCCCCGAAGGAGGCTCCGTGGCAGCGTTGCTGCGTGAGCGCCCTGCCAAAACGACGGATAAACGCTCATTCCGTCGCCCGGCAGGCGCCAAGACCGAGCGAATACGTTTTCGCGACCGCCGGAACGCGGCACTGTTCTGGCTGATGGTGCCCGGCCTGGCCTACTTCCTGCTCTTCCACTACGGCGCGCTGGTCGGCAACGTCATCGCGTTCAAGGAGTACATCCCCTTCGAGGGACTGTGGGGCAGCCCCTGGACCGGCGTCGGCAACTTCCAGCGCATGCTGGAGGACAAGGCGTTCTGGGACGCGGTGTTCAACACCGTCTGGATCGCCCTGCTCCAGCTCGTGTTCTACTTCCCCGTGCCGCTGGCCCTGGCGCTGCTGCTGCACAGCCTGACCTGGAGCAGCGTCCGCCGCTTCGTGCAGTCCGTCGCCTATCTGCCCCACTTCATCTCGTGGGTCATCGTCGTCGCCCTGTTCCAGCAGGTCCTCGGCGACACCGGGATGCTCAACAGCTATCTCGGCGACGCCGGACTGCACAGCGCGGACATCATCGGCAACCCGGACGCGTTCAAGCCGCTCGTCGTCGCCCAGGTCATCTGGAAGGACGCCGGCTGGGGCACGATCATCTTCCTCGCCGCGCTCTCCCAGGTCGACGAGCAGCAGTACGAGGCCGCCGCGATCGACGGCGCGGGCCCCTGGCGCCGCTTCTGGCACGTCACCCTGCCCGCCATCCGCCCGGTCGTCATCCTGCTGCTGATCATGCGGCTCGGAGACATCCTCTCCGTCGGCTTCGAGCAGATGCTGCTCCAGCGTGACGCCGTCGGCCCGCAGGCCGCCGAGATCATCGACACCTTCGTCTACTACCAGGGCATCGTCGGCGGCGACTACGGATACGCCGCCGCGGCAGGCCTGTTCAAGGGCGTCATCGGCGCCGTCCTCGTCTACGCGGCGAACAAGGTCGCGCACCGCCTCGGCGAGCAGGGGGTCTACAAGTGAGTGCCACTGTCCGGCCCGGCTGGATGGAGAAGCCGAAGCCGCTGACCCAGGCCGCGAAGGTGCTGGCGCTGCTCACCGTCGTCCTCCTGGTGTGCGTGCCCTTCCTCGTCATCGTCTCCACCTCCCTCGCCTCACAGAAGGAGGTCGTCGCCAACGGCGGTTGGGTGCTGTGGCCGACCGAGCCCACCCTCCAGGCCTACCGGGACATCCTCGACGGCGGCATCGTCACCCACGCCCTCGGCGTCAGCGCCGGCGTCACCCTCGTCGGCACCCTGCTCAGCCTCGCGTGCACCGTCACCCTCGCCTACGCGCTCGCCCGCCCCGGCGTCTTCGGCGGCCGGCCCGCGCTGCTGCTGATCCTGTTCACGTTCCTCTTCCCGCCCGGCATGATCCCCAACTTCCTGCTGGTCAAGGAGCTGGGCCTGCTGGACAGTTACGCCTCGCTGATCCTCCCGGTGCTGATCAACGTCTTCAACCTGGTGGTCCTGCGCGGCTTCTTCCAGGGCATCCCCGAGGAGCTGTACGAGGCCGCCCGCCTCGACGGCGCCGGGGACCTGCGCGTGCTGTGGACCGTCGTCCTGCCCCTGTCCAAGGCCGCCCTCGCCGTCGTGGGACTCTTCTACGCGGTGGCCTACTGGAACTCCTGGTTCTACGCCTCCCTGTACCTGGAGAGCGACCACTGGCCCCTCCAGCAGGTGCTGCGCACGTATGTCATCTCCGGCGTCAGCATGACCGACACCACCCTCGGCGACGGGGCGGTCAACGCCCCCCAGACCATCCAGATGGCCGTCCTGGTGATCGCCACCGTACCGATCCTGCTGGTCTACCCCTTCCTCCAGAAGTACTTCACCAAGGGCGTGCTCACGGGCGCCATCAAGAGCTGAGCCCCTTTCACGAGCCGCACAACGAAAGGCACTTCGCCATGTCCCATGTCTCCCGGCGCACCGTCCTGCGCTCCGCCGCCATGGCCGGCGCCGCCCTGTCCGTGCCCGGTCTGCTCACCGCCTGCTCCACCGACTCCGGCGGCGAGGGCGTGTCCAACACCGGCAAGAAGCTCGCCCCGTGGCCCACGTACACGCCCGCCGCCGCGGCCAAGCCGGACCTCGCCGCCACCGCCGAGGGCGTGCAGCCCGGCTACACCTCCTACCCGGCGTCCCTCACCAGCTCCGTCGCCCGCACCCCCGGCGACGGCTCCACCATCAAGGTCATGTCGGTCAGCTTCGGCACCCCGCCCAAGGCGGAGTCGCAGAACCAGTACTGGAAGGCGGTCGAGAAGGCCCTCGGCGTCAGGATCGAGTACACGGTCGTCCCGCAGACCGACTACCAGAAGAAGATGGCCACCGTGATGGCCGGCGACCCCGACTCACTGCCCGACATCATCAACATGTTCGCCGGCTACACCCTGCCCCGCGAAGCCCAGTTCGTGCAGAAGCTCGGCGAGGACCTCACCGTGCACCTGTCCGGCGACGCGATCGCCGACTACCCCAACCTCGCCAACCTCCCCACCCACGCCTGGCACGACATGGGCCGTATCGGCGGGCGTATCTACGGCATCCCGCTGGAACGCCCCGTCCCCGGCTCCACCCTGTACCTGAACCGGACCATGTTCGACGGCGCCGGCATGAAGGAGGGCTGGACCTCCGAGGACTTCGCCGCCGTGGCGAAGAAGGCCACCTCGGGCAAGAAGTACGCGCTGGGCGCGGCCACCGGCTCCATGTTCGGCAACGCCGTGCACAACGCCGCCCACAACGCCCCCAACGGCTGGTCCGTCGACTCCAAGGGCACCTTCCGCGCCGCGTGCACCGACGACCGCTGGAAGGCGGCCGTCGCGTTCCAGGCCCAGCTGCGCAAGAACGGCTCCTACCACCCCGACGCCACCTCCCTGTCCACCCCCGACCTCCAGACCCTGTTCCTCAACGGCACGGTCGGCTCCCTCCAGAACGGCTTCGGCGCCTACACCACCCTGTTCTCCGACGCCGAGGGTCTGATCACGCCGGCGCTCGCGCTGCCGTACGGCGTCGACGGCACCCCCGGCGGCGTCGTCGGCGCCCGACGCTCCTTCGGCTACACCATCCTCAAGAAGGCCAAGAAGGAACGCGTCCAACTGCTGCTGCGCGTCCTCGACTACCTCGCGGCCCCGTTCGGCACCAAGGAGTACGAACTCCTCCACTACGGCGTGGAGGGCGTCCACTTCACCCGCGGCAGGGACGGCTCCCCGCAGGCCACCAAGCTGGGCGAGGTGGAGAACATCACCAACCTGCCCTTCCGCTACCTCGCCGAAGGCCCCCAGGTGCTGTTCGTGCCCGGCATGCCCGACGTGGTGCGATCCCTGCACGCCTGGCAGCGGAAGGTCGTGCCGGTCGCCATCCGCAACCCCGCCTTCGGACTCCAGTCGCCGACCAACACCGCCCAGGGCGCCACGCTCGACGCGCTGCTCAACGACACGGTCACCGCGGTCGTCGCCGGCCGCTCCCCGCTGTCCGAACTCGACTCCGTGGTCAAGAGCTGGCGCTCGCGCGGAGGCGACAAGATGGCGGAGGAATACGCCGCGGAGTACGCCCAGAACGTCTGACCGGCGCGGGCGCACTGCACCGACGTATCGCTCTCGTGCGAAGAAAGGCGGACCTGATGGGACGCGTCACGATCCGGGACGTGGCCGAGCGGGCCGGCGTGTCCGCGGCCACGGTGTCACGGGTGCTCACCGGCAACTACCCGGTGCCGCACACCACCCGGGCCAAAGTCCTGCGGGCCGCCCGCGCGCTCGACTACGTCGCCAACCCGCACGCCCGCGCCCTGGTCGGGGCCGGCCGCAAGACGGTCGCCGTCGTCCTGCGGGGGGTGACCAGCCCGTTCTACGCCCATGTCGCCGAGGGCGTCGAGGCGGAGGCGTCGGCCAACGGCTGGCTCTGCATGGTCGGCACCACCGGCGGCGACCCCCAGCGGGAACTGGACTTCGTGCAACTCATGCGGGAGGAGGGCACCCGGGTGGTGATCCTGGTGGGCGGCGTCGTGGAGGACGACGCCTACCGGCAGCGCATCGCCCGCTACGCCCACGCCCTCGACTCGGCCGGGGCCCGCCTCGTACTGTGCGGGCGCCCCTCCCCGGACCCCGAACTCCCGGTGCAGGTCGTGATGTTCGACAACGAGGCCGGAGCCCATGCCATCACCGGGCATCTGCTGTCCGCCGGACATCGGCGCATCGTCTTCCTCGGCGGCCTGCCCGGCAACACCGCCCTGGACGCCCGGGTCCGCGGCTACCGCGCCGCCCTCGCCGAACACGGACTGCCCCCCGAGGCGGGACATGTCGTCGACTGCGGACTGGGCCGCGCCGCCGGCCGCCGCGCGATGGCCGAACTCCTCGATCAGCGAAGGGACTTCACCGCCGTCTTCGCCGGCGACGACATGGTCGCCGCCGGAGCGCTGCGCGCCATCGCCGAGGCCGGGCTGCGCGTGCCCGACGACATCTCCGTCGTCGGACACGACGACATCCCTCTCGCCGAGGACTTCAACCCGCCCCTGACCACCGTCCGTACCCCCGCCGAGGAACTCGGGCGCGCCAGCATGCGCCTGGCGCTGCGCGACCCCGAGGACACCGACGGCGCCCCGCTCGTCCTGGGCTGCCACATCGTCGTACGCGACAGCGTGGCCGCACCGGCACGCCATGCCGATGACCGGCCGTCCGTGGGCGCCCGCTGAGCCGACGAACAGCCCTCACCCGCACCAAGGCGCCGACGCAAGCCACCACCCCCACCTCGCCGGGCCCGCACCGGTCTCCTGACGCACCCACCGACCAACGGAGGAAACACCCCCGTATGACCGCGCCTTCGGTCACCACGCCCGGCCCGCCGCCCGCGGACCACCATCTCTCGCCCCTCACCGGCTACACCCGGGCCCACTGGGAAGCCGCCGCCGACCGACTCCTCGACGCACTTCGTCCCTACGCCACCCCCGGCCTGGCCCAGTACCGGCTGCCCGGCCGCACCGGCTACTCCGGGGAACAGGCCGACGGCCTGGAGGGCTACGCCCGTTCCTTCCTGCTGGCCGCGTTCCGCATCGCCGGAGCGACCCGGCCGGGGGAGCGGGAGAGACTGGCCCCGCTCATCGAGCGGTACGCGGCCGGACTCACCGCGGGCACCGACCCGGGGCACCCCGAGCACTGGCCCCCCATCAAGGACCGTTCGCAGCCCATGGTGGAGGCCGCGTCCGTGGCCATCGCCCTGCACGAAACCCGGCCCTGGCTCTGGGACCTGCTCGACGACCAGGTCCGCGGGCGCGTCGTCGACTGGCTCGCGGACTTCGTGGGCGCCACCGCCAACGACTCCAACTGGCGCCTGTTCCAAGTGGTCGTGGAGGAGTTCCTCGCCTCTGTCGGCGCACCTCACCGCCGATCGGAGATCGAGGCGGGACTCGCCCGCCTCGACGACTGGTACCGCGGCGACGGCTGGTACACCGACGGCGACGGCCAGAAGTTCGACTACTACAACGCCTGGGCCCTGCACCTGTATCCCGTCCTGTGGGCCCGGATCGCCGGCGAACGAGCGGACCCGTCCCTGACGGCCGGTCACCGTGAGCGCCTGCGCGCCTTCCTGGAGACGCACCAGTACTTCTTCGGCGCCGACGGTGCCCCCCTGCACCAGGGCCGCTCACTGACCTACCGGTACGGCACTGCCGCCGCCCTGTGGGCCGGGGCGCTGGTCGGGGCGACCCCACTGCCCCCGGGCCGCACCCGTCGGCTGGCCTCGGGTGCGCTGAAGCACTTCACGGACCGAGGGGTTCCCGGTCCCGACGGCCTGCTCAGCCTCGGCTGGTACCACCCCTACCTGCCCGTCACCCAGCCCTACTCGGGGCCGGCCTCGCCGTACTGGGCGGCCAAGGCGTTCCTCGGTCTGCTGCTGCCCGACACACATCCCGTGTGGACGGCGACCGAGGAGCCCGGACCCGTCGAGACGCGGGACACCGTACTGGCCCTGCCCGGCCCCGGGTGGCTGCTGCACAGCACGGCGGCCGACGGGATCGTGCGCCTGGTCAACCACGGCAGCGACCGCCGGTCGCCCACCCCCGACGAACAGCCCGAGAGCCCGCACTACTCCCGGCTCGCCTACTCCACCGCGACCGCGCCGCAGACCCCGCCCGACGGCCACGCCACCACCATCGACCACCACATCGCCGTCCTCGACGCCTCCGCGGTGTCGCGGCGGCGGCGGATACACCGGCTGGGCGCCGCCGACGGTGCTCTCGCCGCCTCCTGGTACACCGACGACGGCACCGCGCCCGGGGCGCCGGCATCGGTCGCCACGGTCAGCGCGGTCCATCGCGCCTGGGAGATCCGCGTCCATCTCGTGCACGCCGGCGTGGGGGCCGCGGTGCGCGAGACGGGGTGGTCGCTCGCCTACGACGACACCCCCTGCACCGTGGAGGCCGGGCCCGGCTGGGTCGTGGCCCGCCGCGCCGACGGCCTGACCTCGGCGCTGGCCGGCCTGCATGGCTGGGACGGCTCGGGCGAGCCGCGCGACGGCCTCGTAGTCCAGGCGACGGGACTGAACGCCTACGGACAGCACTCCGCCACCCCCGCCCTCGTCCTTCCGCACCACCCCGGCGGCACCCTGCTCCTGGCCACCCTGGTCGTCCTCACCCGGGACCCCCGACTCGCCCATGACCCGCACGCGCTGTGTCACGGCGCCCGTGTGCGGACCACGCAGGACGGCGGCCTGGACCTTCGCTTCCCCGACGGCCACCGGGAGCGACTGGACCCGGCTCTGACGGCGACGGCACGGGAACGCGTGGGCGGTGCGCCCGCGTACTGAGGGAGCCGTTGTGAAGATGACCGTCGCTTCTCGGGGAGCGGCGGTCATCTCGTATGCGTGCGCCCGCCCGGCACGGGGCCGTCCGGTCGAGCAGCGTGTACCCGGCTTCGGCCGCTTCATGGCCGTGGGCGGGCCGAGACCTTTGCCACACCGCTATGCCGCGCCGGAGGGGGTACCCGGTCGTCATGCCAAGACAGAACACCGACCGATACTTGCCATTTGACAACTATGGCCGGGAGGCAACAAAGTAGCGATGACGGACGCGCATGGGGAAGGATCTTGGATGTTCCGGTGGGCGGGGGCTGCTCCGTGCGCTGATCCCCGGGACCTGGCCGCAGTGCCGGGCCGGATCCCGCAGCGGATCGCTCAGGCAGTTCTGCTGTCGGAGGCCTCGGCGTCGTCGTGCAGTTGCAGGGCCGCCGCCGCGCAGAAGGCGTCCAGCCCCTCCGTCAACGCGGTTCGCTTCGCTGCGGGCATCTGGTCGAGGACCGCTCGCAAGGCCTGCTCCCGGCGGGCGCGCAGGTCGACGAGGAAGGCACGGCCCCGGCCGCTGAGGTGCAGCCGCACCTCGCGCCGATTGGCCGGACTCACCACACGCTCCACGAACCCCGCAGCCTGCAACCGGTCGCACAGGCGACTGGTGGAGGGCGGAGTGGAGGCGAGGTGGTCGGCGAGGGTGCGCAGGTTGATGCCGTCGTGGTGTTCGAGGACGAACAGCACGCGCAGCTGGGACGCGGAAGCGGGGGCGGTCGAGGCGCGGCCCCACAGCACTTCCAGCAGCTCCGCAGCCGTGGAGGTCATACGAGCGACCTCGTCGGGCTCCGGGCGGGGGCGGAAGGCAGTCACGGTCACACTTTCGCAGGCACTGGGGTGCCCGTCAGCGTACTAGGTGCGCGGGCGGGCCAATGAGGCATTGAGCGACGGTCGCGGCCGGGGCGGGCGGGTTCGTCGCCCCGCGGAGCCGGCGGCCTCCGGCAAGAGATAGGTGTGTTGTCCATCGTGAACAGATTCATGGCCGCTGAGCGCGCGCTGCGCACAGCGGCGCCCCATGCGTTGCTCGACGCCCTCCGCGCCGCACTGATCGAGCAGTACGGTGCGGAGGACGTCGAGCTGTTCATGGCCGACTACGGTCTGACGGTGCTCCAGCCGGTGTCGGTCCGGCCGCACGTCCTGGAGCCGCTGTCGATCTACAACAGCCCGGCCGGGCGGGCCTTCGGTTCGCAGCGGCCGTACCAGGAGGACTCCCCGGAGGGACGGACGCGGCTGCATCTGCCGGTCAGTGTCCGCGGTGACCGCGTCGGCGTGCTGTCGGTGACGCTCGGCGGGGGCGAGGTCTCGCGGCAGTGCGAGTCCGAACTCCTGGAGATCGCCGATGTGCTGGGGCGTGAGGTGCTCGTGGCCGAACGGGACACCGACCTGTACCTGGAGGCGCGTCGCAAGGACCGGCTGACCCTGGCGGCGGAGATGCAGTGGCAGCTGCTGCCCGGCTGCGGCTGCACCCGCCCGGAGTACGAGCTGGGGGCTCAACTGGAGCCCGCCTACGCCATCTTCGGCGACAACTTCGACTGGGCCGCCACGGCCGACCGGCTGTCCCTGTACGTCACCAACGGCATGGGTGAGGGCATAGAGGCGGCCCTGCTGACCAACCTGGCGATCAACGCCCTGCGCAACGCCCGGCGGGCCGGCCTCCCCATCGCCGACCAGGCCGCCCTGGCGGACCAGGCCGTGTACGCCCACTACGAGGGCCGCTGCTATCTCTCCGTCCTGATGTTCGACTTCGACCTGGCCACCGGACGGGCCAGCGTCGTGGACGCCGGCTCCCCTCAACTGCTGCGGCTGCGCGGCGGTGCCGTGGAGCGCATCGCCTTCGACGCCCAGCTGCCCCTCGGCATGTTCGAGGAGACCGACTACGTGGTGCAGGACTTCCACGTCGAGCCCGGTGACCGGCTGGTCTTCGTCAGCGACGGCGTGCACGCCGTGGCCTCTCCCAAGGGGGAGGCGTACGGGGAGGCGGCCCTCGCCCGGGCCATCCACTCCACCCGGCTGCTGCCGGCCGCCGAGGTGCCGCGCGCGATTCTGCGGGAGCTGACCGGCCACCGGGGAGAGGCGGCGGCGGACGACGACGCCCTCATCGTGTGCCTGGACTGGCGGGGGAGGCCGCCGGAGCAAGGAGGCGCCGAACTGCCCTTGTGATGATCGCGTGTTGTTCGCCCCGCGCCCCCGCGATAACGTTTGCCATGCGGCAATAATCAGGTGATGGCCTGCCGCACGGTCGGCCGCAGGAGCGCTCGACAGGAAGAAGATGTACGTGGTGGAGCACGACACCGCCCCCGAGGTGACACAGGAACTCGCCGCATTCCTCGAACGGCGCCGCGAGCAGATCGCCCACCGATGGGCGGACGCCGCGCTGTTCCGCGCCGTCTTCACGGTCTCCCGGGACGAGGCGGTCGAGGGGAGCAAGGCGGTGGTGGACGCCCTCGCCGAGGTGGCCCGCGCCGGCCGGCTGGAGGACATCGACGCCCCCGGCTTCGACCTCGTCAGGGACCAACTGGGCCGCATGGCCCTCGCCCGCACCCAGGCCGGGTACAACCCGCCGCAGATCGCCCGCGAGGTGGCCGGACTGCGGGACCCGGTCACCGCGCTGCTGCGGGCCGAGTTCGAGGATCCCGCCGACGAGACCCTGCATGCCTGTCTGCTGGAACTGACGGTCCTGATGGGCACGCTGCGCCTGGTGGTCATGGACACCACGATCAACTCCGGCGAGGAACTGATCGCCCGGCAGCGCCAGCAGCTGCTGGAGGTGGCCACCCCGGTCATCGAGCTGTGGGACGGCGTCGTCGCCGTGCCGCTGATCGGCACCCTGGACAGCTCCCGCAGCCAGATCGTCATGGAGAGCCTGCTGGAGGCGATCGTGGAACGGCGGGCCCGCTACGCCATCCTCGACATCACCGGTGTGCCGACCGTCGACTCGCTCGTGGCCCAGCACCTGATGAAGACGGTCGCCGCGGCCCGGCTGATGGGCGCCGAGTGCATCGTCTCCGGCATCCGTCCCGCCATCGCGCAGACCATCGTCCACCTCGGCATCGATCTCGGATCGATCCTCACCCGGGCCGGGCTCTCCGACGCCCTGGCCTACGCGCTCGCCCAGCAGGGCATCGCCGTCTCCACCCGCCCTGGCGCAGGAGCGGGCCCGCGGTGACCGACCATTCCGCCCTCCACCCGGAGCCGGTGCCGGTCCTGGCACTGGGAGACATCCTGCTGGTCACCCTGCGGGGAGACCTGTACGACGGGGTCGCGGAGCAGCTCCAGCACGACATCACCCAGCGCATCGCGAACAGCGCGGTGCCGGTGAACGGTGTCGTGATCGACCTCTCCGGCGTGGAGATCGTCGACTCCTTCCTCGGCCGCATCCTGGCCGAGATCGCCGCGAGCGCGAGCCTGCTGGCCACCCGGACCGTACTGGCCGGCATGCGCCCGGCCGTGGCCATCACCCTGGTCGAGCTGGGCCTGACCCTGCCCGGCCTGGTCACGGCACTGGACGTCGACCGGGCCCTGGCCCTGCTGGGCAGCGCCTTCTCGACAACCCGGCCGGAAGCGGGTGCGTGATGCATGCTCCCCTCACCCCGACCACGCGACTGCCCATCGCCGGGGACGCCGATCTGGCGTGGCTGCGCCAGCATGTGCGGCAGTGCGCCGCCGACCTCGGTTTCGGCCTGGTGCAGCAGACGAAGCTGGTGACGGCCGCCAGCGAACTGGCCCGCAACACCCTCGTCCACGGCGGCGGCGGACACGCGGAGATCACGACGCTGGGCGACGGGGCACGCCGCGGGCTGCGGCTGTCCTTCGTCGACACCGGCCCCGGCATCCGCGACGTCGACCTGGCCCTGACCGACGGCTACACCACCGGCGGCGGACTGGGCATGGGCCTGAGCGGAGCCAAGCGGCTCGTCCAGGAGTTCGTCCTGGACACCCGGCCCGGCCTCGGCACCACCGTCACCATCACGGAATGGGTCTCCGGCCTGCCCACGCCCCGCCCGGGAGCGCTGTGAGCCGGGTCTGGGACGTGCCCGTCCCCGAAACCACCAGAGTCCGGGACGTCCGGGTCGCGGCCGAGAGCGCCTGCGCCACGGCCGGACTGGACGCACGCTCCACGGCCGCCGCGGCGCTCGTGGCCACCGAACTGGCGACCAACCTCGTCAAGCACGCCAGCGGTGGCCGGATCGTGATCAACCTGACCGGACCCGCCGACACCCTCGCCCCTGCCGGGACCCGGGTGCAGATCACCTCGCTCGACCACGGCCCGGGCATCGCCGACGTCGCCGCGGCCCTGCGCGACGGCTACACCACCGCCACCTCCTCCCTGGGCGCGGGCCTGGGCACCTGCCGCCGGCTGTCGGACGACTTCGACCTGCACAGCCGCAGGGGGACGGGCACCGTCGCCGTGGCGCGCCTCGGCCCGGCCGGATCCGCGCAGCCGTCCCGCTCGGCTCCGGCCCTCGCCGCCCAGGGCACCCGCGCCGGCGGCATCAACGCCCCCCTCGCCCACGCCGACTACTCGGGGGACGCCTTCAGCTGGGTGCGCTCCGGCCCACTGGTCACCCTGATGCTCGCCGACGGGCTCGGTCACGGCGCGAAGGCGTCCGAGGCGTCCGCCGCCGCCGTCGAGGAGCTGCAACGACGGCCCGATCTGCCCCCGGCCGACATCCTGCGGCGACTGCACACCGCGCTGCGCACCACGCGCGGCGCGGCCGTCGGGGTCGCCCAGCTCGACGAGGACACCCAGCGGCTGTCGTTCGCCGGGGTCGGCAACATCGGCGCCAGGCTCCGCTCCGACGGGGCGTGGCGGCCCCTCATCTCGCACCCCGGCATCGTCGGAGCGCACTTCCCCGCCACCGTGCCCCGGCACGCATCGGCCTGGCGCCCGGACAGCCTGCTCATCCTGCACAGCGACGGACTCCCCAGCCGCTGGACACCCCCGGACGACGCCCGTCTGCCGGCGCACGACCCGGCCCTGACGGCCGCCGTCGTCCTGCGGGACGGGAGCAGCGCCGCGCGCCCGCTGCGCGACGACACCACCGTGGCCGTA
>JABFXD010000445.1 GCA_013361925.1 Streptomyces sp.
GCCCGGCTCCCCGCCCGGCGGCCGAAGCGGCGGCCGGCGCGCGCGTGACCTCCGGGCCCTGATCGGCGACGCCTTCCGCATGCCCGACGACGGAGACGAGCCGACCGGGCCCGGCGACGCCAACGCCCAGGCCGTACAGCCGGGTTCGGCCGATCCGGCGTCCCCCTACGGCCAGACCCCGACGGAGGCACCCGCCGCCCCTGCCGCACCCTCCCCAGCCCCGGCCACGCCACACACCTCCACTCCACCGACGCCCGCCACCAACACCCCGCCCCGCACCCCCGCCGAGCCCCGCCCCTTCACCGCCCCCTCCGATTCACCGGCCTCGGCCCCTGGCCACCCGGGCGCCCTCGCCGAGCCCCGCCTCTCCACCCCCTCCTCCGATTCACCGGCCTCGGCCCCCGGCCACCCGCGCACCCCCGCCGAGCCCCGCCCCTTCACCGCCCCCTCCGACTCACCGACCTCGGCCCCCGGCCACCCGCGCGCCCCCGCCGAGCCCCGCCTCTCCACCGCCTCCTCCGATTCACCGGCCTCGGCCCCCGGCCACCCGCGCACCCACGCCGAGCCCCGTCCCTTCACCGCCCCCTCCGACTCACCCACCTCAACCCCCCGCCACCCCCGCTCCATGGCCGCCCCCGGCCGGGACGGTGAACTCCGGCGTACCTTCCCGGCGTTCGGCCCCCGTGCCTCGGGCGGTGAGCACGGCTTCGCCGAGACCTGGTGGGGCAATGCGTGGGTCACGGCGTTGGAGGAGGGGGCGTTGGACGCGAAGCGGCTGGCGCGCGGGCGGGGGTACGCCGAGCAGGGAAACGTCGACGCCATCACCG
This sequence comes from Streptomyces sp., assembly GCA_013361925.1. GTDB lineage: Bacteria > Actinomycetota > Actinomycetes > Streptomycetales > Streptomycetaceae > Streptomyces. The sequence goes on from JABFXD010000445.1 coordinate 828, forward strand.
TGACGCCCGGCCTGGTTCTCGCCTATGTGCAGGGGAGCCGTCCTCGTCCCTACCGCGTCCAGGTGCGGTTGCGCACGCTCGACGACGCGGAGTGGGGGTGGTTCCTGGACGCCGCCGCCGAGCGCCCGGGCCACATCGCAGCGCTCCTCGACAAGGAGATGCCGCATTCGCTCGCCGAGGGCCGGGTGCGACTGCTCCCCGGGCCCGGAGAGCTCGACCCGCACTGCAGCTGCCCGGACCGCGGCCACCCCTGCAAACACGCCGCCGCCCTCTGCTACCAGACCGCCCGCCTCCTCGACGCCGACCCCTTCGTGCTGCTCCTGCTGCGCGGCCGGGGCGAGCGCGAGCTGCTCGACACCCTCTCCCGGCTGAGCGCCGCCCGCGCGGCCCGCGCCGCCCAGGAGAAGGGACCGGCGCCGCTGTCCGGCGTACGCGCCACCGATGCCCTCACGCCCCGACAACTCCCGCCGCTCCCGGCGCCGTTGCCCGTGCCCGCGCACCCCGAGCAGCCCCCGGTCTACCCGGCGGCCCCGGGCGGCCCCGACCCCTTCGCGCTGGACCAGCTGGCGACCGACGCCGCCGCCCGCGCCCACGCCCTGCTCGGCACCGGCCGTGACCCGGTCGCCGAACTGACCCTGTGGCAGGACGCGGTTCGGCTCGCCGCGGCGCGTCCCGGTTCCGGACTCACCGCCACCACCCGGTCGTTGTACGCCTCGCTCGCCTCCGCCGCCGGCCGCACCCCGTCCGACCTGGCCCGCGCGGTCGCCGCCTGGCGGCAGGGCGGGTTCGAGGGACTCGCCGTACTGGAGGAGCCCTGGGACCCGCCGGCCGGCCGCTTCGACCGGGCGCGCCCCCTGCTCCTCGCCGCCGACCTCCCGGCCTTCCGCCCCTGGCGCAACCACCTCACCCACCCTCGCGGCCATGTCCAACTCCGCCTCGGCCGCGACGGGTTGTGGTACGCGTACGAGTCCGACCCCGGCGCCGACGACTGGTGGCCCCGCGGCACGCCCGACCTCGATCCGGTCGGAGCCCTGACGGGCCTGGGTGCCTCGGCGGAGAGTTGACCTCATTTCCGCACCATCTCGCCACAAACCAGGTGACGGCAGCCGACACATGAGCCACTACACTGCCGCGATGTCGCCGCGCGACACGGCGAACTGACAGCGGAACACCTCGGGGGAACAGAGATGGCAACGGGCGGATGGGGCCCCGGCACGGGCCCGGGACAGGCGGGACACCCCGGCGGCAACCCGAACGGCGGTCAGGGCTGGGGCCCGCCGCCCGGCCCGCCGACGAACAACCCGTATGGTCTCCCGCCCCAGGGCGGCCCCTACGGACCACCGGCGACGCCTCACCCCTACCCGCCGCAGAACCCGTACCCCTACGTGCCCCCGGCCCCGACGCCGGGCCGATTGCCACGCCGTCGCAGCCGGCTGTGGTTCCTCTCCCTGCCCTACCTCACCGCCGCCGTCATCCGCTCCGCGCACCGCGTCGCCACCCGCCTCTTCGTGCAGGCGGGCGACGATCGCATCCAGGACCGCACCGTGGATCGCGTCCAGGTGGCCCGCACCGTCCTCGGCGCCGCCGCCACCGTCGTCCTGTTCCTCGTCTACGGCGCGGACAAGGGCGGCTGGGAGGACGCGGCGGCCGGCAGTGCCGCCCAGGCGCTCGTCGCCCCGGTCCTGCTGATCGTCGGCGGTCCACTGGTCATCCTCGGCTTCATCTACTACGCGCCCCCGCATCTGCGACCCCACCTCCGCTCCCGGCTCCGGGTCCCGCTGAAGGCGGTCGGCTGGTATGTGACGACCGTGGTGGTCCTCGGCGGAACCCTTTTCGGAATCTCCCTGTTGGCCAAGACCGACCTGCACGGCTGGCAGGGGTTCGTGGTGGGGCTGGCGGGACTGGCCGCGCTGGCCTGGGGTCTTCCCTTCTTCGTCCTGGCCTCGCTCTACTCCGCGCGCAGCGCTTTCAACACCGGCCACGTCCATCCGATGCTGCCGCCCGTGGTGACGATGGTGTTCGTGTGGGTGTTCGCGATCTTCAACCTGATCGACAGCGGGATGCCGGCGCAGGGCCCGCCCGGCGTTCAGCTCTGCTCCCTGCTGGGCGGCCCGGTGTCGGTGACCGTCGTCGCGCTCTGGGAAATGCGGCGCATGCGGACCCGCTACGGCGTGACCGTCCGAGGTACGGTCCCCGCCCCCGGTTTCCCGTGACGCACCCGTCGGTGAAGACGATGTGAGGGTTCGCCGTCGATGTGCGGGAGCCAGGTGTGGGGACTGGGGGCCCAGGGGCCGGGCGCTCAGAAACGGCGGTTAGCGTGGAGCGGTGAGTGAGACGCAGACCCCCGCCCTCCAGTACCGCCTCGACGGCCCGGACGACGCCCCGGTCCTCATCCTGGGCCCCTCGCTCGGCACGACCT
>JABFXD010000832.1 GCA_013361925.1 Streptomyces sp.
GTTCGACAACTGGCAGTGGCTCGCGCTCACCCTCGCCTCGCCGGTCGTCGTCTGGGGCGGACTGCCCTTCCACCGGGCCGCGTTCACCAACGCGAGGCACGGTGCGGCGACCATGGACACGCTGATCTCGATGGGCACGCTCGCGGCGTTCGGCTGGTCGCTGTGGGCGCTGTTCCTGGGCGACGCGGGCATGCCCGGTATGCACGACACCTTCGAGTTCACCGCCTCACGGGTCGACGGCGCCTCGCAGATCTACCTCGAAGTGGCCTCGGGCGTCGTCACGTTCATCCTCCTCGGCCGCTATCTGGAGGCCCGCTCCAAGCGCCGCGCGGGTGCGGCGCTGCGGGCCCTGATGGAGCTCGGTGCGAAGGACGTCGCCGTACTGCGCGACGGGCGCGAGGTGCGCGTGCCGGTCGAGGGGCTGGCGGTCGGCGACCGGTTCGTCGTACGGCCCGGCGAGAAGATCGCCACCGACGGCACCGTCGTGGAGGGCGCCTCCGCGGTGGACGCCGCCCTGCTGACCGGCGAGTCGGTGCCGGTGGACGTCACGGTCGGGGACGCGGTCACCGGCGCGACGGTCAACGCGGGCGGGCGGCTCGTCGTCGAGGCGACCCGGGTCGGCGCGGACACCCGGCTCGCGCGGATGGCACGGCTGGTGGAGGACGCGCAGAACGGCAAGGCCGAGGTGCAGCGGCTCGCCGACCGGATCTCCGCGGTGTTCGTGCCGGCGGTCATCGTCCTCGCGGTCGCCACCTTCGGGGCCTGGCTCGGCCTCACCGACGACGCGGTCGCCGCCTTCACCGCCGCGGTCGCGGTCCTGATCATCGCCTGCCCGTGCGCCCTGGGCCTGGCCACCCCGACGGCCCTCATGGTCGGCACCGGACGCGGGGCGCAGCTCGGCATCCTCATCAAGGGCCCCGAGGTGCTGGAGTCCACGCGCCGTGTCGACACCGCCGTCCTGGACAAGACCGGCACGGTCACCACGGGCCGCATGACCCTCCAGAAGGTGTACGTCGCCGACGGCGCCGACGAGGAGCAGGTGCTGCGGCTCGCGGGGGCCGTGGAGCACGCCTCGGAGCATCCCGTGGCCCGCGCGGTCGCCGCCGGCGCGGAGGAGCGGGTCGGACGGCTGCCGCAGGTCGAGGAGTTCCGGAACATCCCCGGGCGAGGCGTGCGCGGCCGCGTGGAGGGCCGTGACGTGGCCGTGGGGCGCCTTTTCGACGCCCTGCCCACCGAGCTGGTCCGCGCCCGGGAAGAGGCCGAGAGGGACGGTCGTACGGCCGTCGTAGTCGGGTGGGACGGAGCGGCGCGCGGCGTGATCGCCGTCGCGGACGCCGTGAAGGAGACCAGCGCCGAGGCGGTGCGCGAGCTGCGCGCGCTGGGGCTGACCCCGGTGCTGCTGACCGGGGACAACCGGGCGGTCGCCGAGGCGGTGGCGGACGCGGTCGGCATCGATCAGGTGATCGCGGAGGTCCTGCCCGAGGAGAAGGTCGAGGCGGTACGGCGGCTGCGGCGCGAGGGGCGCTGCGTGGCCATGGTGGGCGACGGCGTCAACGACGCGGCCGCGCTCGCCACCGCCGATCTGGGTCTGGCGATGGGCACGGGGACGGACGCGGCGATCGAGGCGAGCGATCTGACGCTGGTGCGCGGCGATCTACGGGTCGCGGCGGACGCCATCCGGCTGTCCCGGCGGACGCTGGCCACGATCAGGGGCAACCTCGTGTGGGCCTTCGGCTACAACGTCGCCGCGTTGCCGCTGGCCGCGGCGGGGTTGCTGAATCCGATGATCGCGGGCGCCGCGATGGCGTTCTCCTCGGTGTTCGTGGTGTCGAACAGCCTGCGGCTGCGGACGTTCCGGTGAATTCGTAGTAAGAACCCCGCTGGGTCCCTCTGGAGTCCGGCGCCCGGCTCACATAAGCTCTTCACAAGGCTCGCGCATCATCCTTACGCTTGGGCCTCGATCGCCATATCGGGGCTCTTGCGTATCTAACGGACATATGCAAGAGACGCAGATCACAGTGATGTGAACGTAACCATCGAAGGGGTTCGAAGGTCTAAGTTGACGATGTCAGGCAGCGTCTTGGGGGGCGCTTACTGGCATCTGAGGATGTCTTGGGGGACTTCCTCAGAGTTGCGTTGCCGGGGCACGTACATCGGGAAGCTTTGAGCGGCCCTCCCGACCGTGCGCTGTCCCGGCAGACCGCACTCAACCATGAGTACGACGAGTCCGCTCGTTCCGCTCAAACGGCAACACCGAAAGACAGCGATTTCAGGCGCTGGTCTCTCAGACGCCCGGCCGGATCCCGTGGGGGGAATCCGCACCGGGACATGGGAAGGCGCCCTGGACGTCGGCCCGTGGGGGGACCGCCGCCAGGGCGCCTTCTGTTTTCCACCGTTCACTCCCAGGCATACGACGAGGCCCCGCAGCCGGCATCGGCATACGGGGCCCTGTGTGGCCTGACGGCTCAGCGCAACGGTCAGCGCTCCTCGACCGGGATGAAGTCGCGCTCGACGACGCCCGTGTAGATCTGGCGCGGGCGGCCGATGCGGGAGCCCGGCTCCTTGATCATCTCGTGCCACTGGGCGATCCAGCCCGGGAGGCGGCCGAGGGCGAAGAGGACCGTGAACATCTCGGTCGGGAAGCCCATCGCGCGGTAGATGAGGCCCGTGTAGAAGTCCACGTTCGGGTAGAGGCTGCGCGAGACGAAGTAGTCGTCGGAGAGCGCGTGCTCCTCCAGCTTGAGCGCGATGTCCAGCAGCTCGTCGGACTTGCCGAGGGCCGAGAGGACGTCGTGCGCCGCCGCCTTGATGATCTTCGCGCGCGGGTCGAAGTTCTTGTAGACCCGGTGGCCGAAGCCCATCAGCCGGACGCCGTCCTCCTTGTTCTTCACCTTGCGGATGAAGGAGTCGACGTCACCGCCGGAGGCCTGGATGCCCTCCAGCATCTCCAGCACCGACTGGTTGGCACCGCCGTGCAGCGGGCCCCACAGCGCGTTGATGCCGGCCGAGATCGACGCGAACATGTTCGCCTGGGACGAGCCCACCAGGCGGACCGTCGAGGTCGAACAGTTCTGCTCGTGGTCCGCGTGCAGGATCAGGAGCTTGTCCAGCGCGGCGACGACGACCGGGTCGAGGTCGTACTCCTGCGCCGGGACCGAGAAGGTCATGCGCAGGAAGTTCTCGACGTAACCGAGGTCGTTGCGCGGGTAGACGAACGGGTGACCGATCGACTTCTTGTACGCG
>JABFXD010000096.1 GCA_013361925.1 Streptomyces sp.
GGGCTGCGCGAGGTCGTTGGAGAGGACGAAGTACGGTGCGGCGACCGTGATCTGGGTGGCGTGCGCGGCCATCGCGGCGGCCTTGGCGGCGGCGTGGGCGGTGCCGTCGATCTCGGTGGTGATCCGCTCGTCGGCGACGACACCCGGTACGTCGTCGAGGACGCCCGGCTTGTCGAAGGGCAGCCCCGGCAGCGCCTCGGCCAGCCGCTCGAAGGCCTGTTCGCCGACCGTGCGCGGGACGCGGTTCCAGTAGACCTTGGGGATCGTCCAGCCCGCTTCGGCCGCCAGGTCCGCGGCGCGCATGGCGACACGGTGGGCCTGGATGTGGTCGGGGTGGCCGTAGCCGCCGTTCTCGTCGTACGTCACGAGGACATGCGGCCGTACCTCCAGGATCACCCGGACGAGAGCGGCGGCGGCCTCGTCGACGTCCGCCTGCCAGAAGCAGGCGGGGTCGTCGTTGTCGGCGAGGCCCATCATCCCGGAGTCCTGGTAGCGGCCCTGGCCGCCGAGGAGACGGAAGTCCTCGACACCGAGTGCGCGCATGGCGGCGGTGAGCTCGCCGAGGCGGTACTCGCCCAGGGCGGTACCCGACAGGTGCCGGAGCTCCGGCGGAATGACCTCGCCGCGCTCACCGAGCGTGCAGGTGACCAGGGTCACCCGGGCACCCTCGGCCGCATAGCGAGCCATCGTCGCGCCGTTGTTGATCGACTCGTCGTCCGGGTGCGCGTGCACCAGGAGGAGGCGTCGGGCCGGTGGTTCCGTCATGGGACCACCCTAAAGGCGACCTCGGGACGGGTCAGAACTTGATGCTGCCGATCATCCCCGCGATGTTCGTCGTCAGCTCACTGATGGTGGGCGCGACGGTCGAAGAGGCCAGGTAGAACCCGAGCAACATGCAGACGACCGCATGTCCGGCCTTCAGTCCTGACTTCTTGACCAGAAGGAAGACGATGATCGCCAGCAGCACTACCGCCGAAATCGAGAGCGCCACGGCGGCTCACCTCCAAAGATCCCAAGAGCGCGGGGGGTTCGGACCAGGGGGGCAGATAAATCCATACGACAGCCAGCAGGTTCATACCCACTATGCGCTAGTGATCATAACTATCCGTACTCGCGCATCGGTCGGCGCACGGACGCACAAGGGGGCGTATGGCCAATATGGTCGGGGCATGACGACGACGTCCGACTCCTTTCCTCGCCGGCACGCCCGCACCCAGCGCTTCACGCTCGGCGCGCCGCGTGCGTTCACCGTGGCTCCCGACGGTTCCCGTGTCGTGTTCCTGCGCTCGTCCTCCGGTACGGACCGGGCCAGTTCGCTGTGGGTGCTCGACCCCGCGGACGGCGGGGAGCGCGTGGCGGCCGACCCGCGCGCCCTCCTCGGCGGCTCCACGGAGAACCTCTCGCCGCAGGAGCGGGCGCGGCGCGAACGCAGCCGGGAGGGCGGCGCCGGGATCGTCGGCTACGCCACCGACGCGGCCGTGGAGTTGGCGTCTTTCGCCTTGTCAGGGCGGCTTTTCACGGCCGAGCTGCGGGCCGGTACGGCGCGTGAACTCCGGGTCCCCGGACCGGTGATCGACCCCCGCCCCTCCCCCGACGGCCGCTTCGTCGCGTACGTCGCCCAGGGCGCCCTGCGGGTGGTCGGCGCCGAGGGCGAGGGGGACCGGGCCCTGGCGGAGCCGGAGTCGGATCACGTCACCTATGGTCTCGCCGAGTTCATCGCGGCCGAGGAGATGGGCCGGTCGCGGGGGTTCTGGTGGTCCCCGGAGGCGGACCGGCTGCTGGTGGCGCGCGCGGACGACACGCCGGTGGGGCGCTGGTGGATCTCCGACCCGGCCCATCCGGAACGTGATCCACAGCACGTCGCGTATCCGAAGGCCGGGACGGCCAACGCGGAGGTACGGCTGTTCGTGGTCGGCCTCGACGGGGCCCGCACGGAGGTCTCCTGGGACCGGGCCCGCTACCCGTATCTGGCGCATGTGCACTGGTCAGCGGCGGGTGCCCCGCTCCTCCTCGTACAGGCGCGCGACCAGCGCAGTCAGCTGTTCCTGGCCGTGGATCCGGCCTCGGGGACGACCCGGATGGTGCATGCCGACGAAGATCCAACTTGGCTTGATCTTTTCCCAGGGGTGCCCTGCTGGAGCCCGTCCGGGCGGCTGGTGCGGATCGCGGACGAGGGCGGCGCGCGGGTCCTCGCGGTGGGCGACCGCCCGCTGACGGGGCCGCAGTTGCACGTCCGCGCGGTGCTGGACGTGTCCGACGACGACGTGCTGGTCTCGGCGTCGGCCGGGGAGCGGGCGGCGGCGCCCGAGACCGGCGAGGTGCATGTGTACCGGGTCAACGAGCTCGGGGTGGAGCGGGTCTCGCAGGAGCCCGGGGTGCACTCGGCGGTGCGGGCCGGGAGCGTGGGCGTGCTGGTCTCGGCGGTGCCGGGGCGGGCCGGGTCCGTGGCGCAGGTGCTGCGGGACGGGAAGCCGACGGCGACGATCACCTCGTACGCCGAAGATCCTGGTATGTCCCCGCGCATGACGCTGACCGAGGGGGGCGCACGGCGGATCCCGTGCGCCGTGCTGTTGCCTCGGGACCACCAAGGGGATGAGCGTCTTCCGGTTTTGCTGGATCCGTACGGGGGACCGCACGGTCCGCGCGTCCTCGCGGCCCACAACGCGCACCTCACCAGCCAGTGGTTCGCCGACCAGGGTTTCGCGGTCGTGGTCGCGGACGGCCGGGGCACCCCGGGCCGCTCGCCGGCCTGGGAGAAGGCGATCCGCGACGACTTCACGGTGTCCCTGGACGACCAGGTGGAGGCGCTGCACGAGCTGGCCGAGCGCTACCCGCTGGACCTGGACCGGGTGGCGATCCGGGGCTGGTCGTACGGCGGCTGGCTGGCGGGGCTCGCGGTCCTGCGCCGCCCGGACGTCTTCCACGCCGGGATCGCGGGCGCTCCGGTGACGGACTGGCGGCTGTACGACACCCACTACACGGAGCGGTACCTGGGCGATCCCGGTACGGCGCCGGAGGTGTACGCGAAGAGCTCCCTGGTCACGGACGAGGGCCTGTCCGCCCCCGCCGAGCCGCACCGCCCGCTGATGATCGTGCACGGCACGGCCGACGACAACGTGGTCTTCGCCCACGCCCTGCGGCTGTCCTCGGCCCTCCTCGCCGCGGGCCGCCCGCACGAGGTGCTGCCGCTGTCCGGGGTGACCCACATGACCCCGCAGGAGGAGGTCGCGGAGAACCTGCTG
>JABFXD010000956.1 GCA_013361925.1 Streptomyces sp.
TTGTGGGCCCTCCTGCGCGACAACCGGGTCTTCACCCCCGCCCCACCGGTCGCGCAAGCGGCTTGACTTCATCATTGAGACTCCTTCTGGGGGTGCGGGGCGTTCGGTCAGCCGGCCTGGCGCCGGTCGGGGGCGGACCGGTGGGTGAGGGGCTCGCGCAGGCCCAGGTGGTCGCGGAGCGTCGTGCCGGTGTACTCGGTGCGGTAGACGCCGCGTTCCTGAAGTTCCGGTACGAGCAGGTCGACGATGTCGTCGAGGCCGTCGGGGATGAGGTACGGCGTGACGTTGAAGCCGTCGATCGCGCCGTGCCGTACGAAGTGGGCGAACTTGTCGGCCAGCGCGGACGGGGTGCCCACGTGCCCGCGCTGCGGTCCGAGCGCGATGACGGTCTCGCGCAGCGACCAGCCGTGCGCCTCCGCCTTGGCCCGCCACTCGGCGACGACCGCCCGCGGGTCGGCGATGCGCCGGGCGCCGAAGGAGCCGTCGTTCTCGGCGACGACCGGGTCCTCGGCGGGCAGCGGGCCGTCGGCGTCGCGGTCGGACAGGTCGATGCCCCACAGCAGCGAGGCGATCCCCAACGCCGTCGCGGGGGTGACCTGTTGGAGCCGGATCCAGCGCTTCTTCTCCTGGGCCTCCGCCTCGGTGGCGCCGATGATGATCTCGGTGCCGGGCAGGATCCGCAGATCGTCGTCGGGCCGCCCGACGGCGCGCAGCCGGGTGCGGATGTCCTGGGCGAAGGCCAGCGCGTCGTCGAAGTCGTTGCCGTGCGCGGAGAAGATGACGTCGGCGTTGCGGGCGGCGAAGTCACGTCCCTCGCCGGAGTCACCGGCCTGGAAGATCACCGGGTGTCCCTGGGCGCTGCGCGGCAGGGTCGGGGCGAGATCGACGTCGAACTGCGGCCCACGGTGGCGGACTTGGCGTACGGCACCGGGCGCGGACCACGCGGACGCGCTCTGTGTGCCGACGACGGCTTCGTCGGCCCAGGCGTCCCAGAGGGCGCGGGCCACGGTGAGGAACTCCTCGGCGCGCCGGTAGCGGTCGGCGTGGTCGAGGTAGCCGCCGCGGCGGAAGTTGGCGCCGGTCCAGGCGTTGTCGGTGGTCACCACGTTCCAGCCGGCCCGGCCCTCGGAGAGCAGGTCGAGACCGGAGAGGCGGCGGGCGAGGTCGGCGGGTTCGTTGAAGGTGGAGTTGGAGGTGGAGACCAGCCCGATGCGGTGGGTCACGGCGGCCAGCGCGGCGAGTTGGGTCAGGGCGTCGGGGCGTCCCGCGACGTCGAGGTCGTGGATCTTGCCGTCGACCTCGCGCAGCCGCAGCCCCTCGCCGAGGAAGAAGGCGTCGAACAGGCCGCGTTCGGCGGTTCGGGCGACCTTGCGGAAGGAGGCGGGGTCGATCTGGGAGCCGCTGTCGGGGGCCGACCAGATGGTCCAGTGGTTGACGCCCTGGAAGAACACGCCGAGGTGGAGCCGGGCGTGCGGCCGGGGGACGTCGAGGGGGTCGGTGCGGGTCATCGGGCATCCTCCTGGACCGGCTGGGCCGATGCGGCGGCGAAGCGGTTGGCGGGGCGGGCCAGCCCCAGGGTCGTGCGCAGGGAGGTTCCCGGCAGCGGGCGGGTGACCAGGCGCCGCTCGGAAAGGGCGGGCAGCACGAGCCGGGAAAGGACGGGCAGATCCTCGTCCAGGACCAGTGGGTGCAGCCGTACGCCGTCCACGTGACGGCTCAACTCCCCGAGCAGGGTGACCAGTTGCCCGGCGGAACCGATGTGCCGCAGCCGTCCCCGGTCGGGCCACGGGGCATGCGCCTCCAGGTCGGCGACGCGTGCGGCGGCGGTGGCGTCCGGCGTGTCGAGCGCCACCTCGACCTCGGCGAACACCCGGGGCGTCCCGGCGCCGGCCGACGCCGCCGCGACGGCCGCCAGTTCGCGGCCGATGACGAGACCGACGTCGAGCCGCGCGGCGGACACCCGGTCCGGCCGTCCCAGGACGACGAGCTGCCCCTGCGGCGGACGCGGCACGATCGCCGGGCCCTTGACGGCGTACGTCTCCCCGGTGAAGTCGATGTAGTGGAGCCGGTCGCGGTCGAGGTAGCGGCTGGTGGCCACGGACCGGATGACCGCGTCGTCCTCCCACGAGTCCCACAGCGCCCGGGCCACCTCCACCCCGTCCCGGGACTCCCGGGCCCGCGCGTCCGCACCGTCGACGACCGGGCGTCCCCAGGCGCGCGCCGCCTCGGGCCGCTCCTCCTCGGTCACCACCCATCCGGCGCGGCCCGCCGAGACGTGGTCCAGGGACGCCAACTGGCTGGACACATGGAAGGGTTCGGCGTACGTGAGCGGCACGACGGGCGCGATGCCGATCCTGCTCGTGGACGCGGCGACGAAGGCCGCCCGCTCCACCGCGCCGATCCGGCCCACCGGGTTCGGCCCGGCCCCGGGCGGCAGTACACCGTCGTCGAGGGTGATCAGGGTGAACCCGGCGTTCTCCGCGACGGCCGCCACCTGGGCCACACGGCGCGGGGTGAGCAGCTGGTCGGGTGAGTGGGCGGCGCGGCGCCAGGCCGCGGGATGCGCGCCGTCGCCGTCGAGCTCGACGGCGAGGTGCAGGGCAGGGCGGGACAAGGGGCGTTCCTTCCGAGAACACGTGGACTCGTGGCCCTGCGGCGGACGGCGCGGGGCCACGACGAGACGGCCGGCGAGGCAGGCCGGCGGGGGTCAGACGTGTACGGAAGGACAGACCGCGGAGGAGGTGCGGCAGTAGTCGACATGCCGCCGGGTGATCAGCCACGCACCCGTGCTGGCACCGTGCGGTGCCGCGCCAGGAACGTGCATCGAGGGCCTCCACCCGTCAGGTATTCGCGAGTTCAACGTACGTCGGCCGCCCCCGCGGGTGTCAAGGGCGTCTCGGTGTTGCCCTTTTCATCGCCACCCGGGTGGAATGTTCGCGATCTGGTCGAACAGTTCTGCCCGTCGTCCAGCCCACAGATCCCGGCACGCGGTCTCGACCGAGGTTTCCATGGCTCGGAGACCACCGGCGCCACGGGAGGCGCCGGCGCCCGTGTCAGCCGGCGACGGTCGCCGGACCTCGCGGGGTGTCGCCCCGCAACGTGATCCGGTGCATCACCCGGTGCTGGTCCCCGTAGTCGCGGTTGGCGTAGTGGGCCGTGCTGCGGTTGTCCCACAGCGCGACGTCACCGGCCTGCCAGCGGTGCCGTACGACGTGTTCCGGCTTGGTGAGGTGGGCGTAC
>JABFXD010000373.1 GCA_013361925.1 Streptomyces sp.
GTCCTGTCGCCACGGTCACCTTCCGCCCTCGTGGTTGCCGCCGGCCTGGCCGTCCTGCCGGCGCAGGTAGTCACTGAGCTCGTCCAGCTCGGCGCGCACCTGGTCGATACGGGCGGGCGCGGGGCGCTGGGGCGCGGGGGGTTGCGGCATGGGGATCTGCTGGTGCGGCTGCGGTTGCGGTTGCGGGATCGGGGCGGGCGCCTGCGGCAGGGTGGTGGCGGTGTACGGCGACGGTACGGGGGGCTGGGCCTGGGTGTGGGGCTGCGGATAGCCGTACGCCGGTGAGGGCGTCGGGACCGGGGCGGGCTGCGTGGCGTACGCGCTGTAGCGGAGCTGGTGGAAGTGGCGTACGTCCGCGGAGAGGTAGTACGCGATCGCCGCCACCAGCGTGCCGAACAGCAGGGCCATGCCGGTCCAGCCGCCCGCGGTGTGGATCTCGTCGCCCGGTTCGATGCCGATCAGCACGAGCCCGAGGGTGACCGCGACGAGCGAGGCGGCGAACAGCGCCCAGTCGAGTCCCCTGCGCGTCACGAGCGCCAGGCGCAGCAGCATCGCCCAGGAGAACAGGCCGATGGTGAAGATCCCGAGCACCACGAACAGCACACGCAGGAGGACCAGCCATGCCGGGTGGGGCGGCTGCTTCACCGGCTGCGTGTAGCCGTGGCCATGCATGACTGCTCCTGGTGCCTTGGGTGGGCGTACGAGGGCGGCCGACGCCCGGCAACCCCGTTCCTGCGATTGTCGCTTCGCGCGTACAGGCGAGCGTATAGGCCGACACGGACATGCGGTCCCGGGTTGTACCGAACCGTTGTCGCACTGATCACTTCTCGCGCCCGCGCAGGTCGGCGGAGTGGCGGCTTCCGCGCGGGCGTGCGCCAAGGGAGCGCCCGGGAGCCTCAGTCGGGGGCGACCGTGCCGTCCGTGAGGCCGTCGTACATCCCGCGCACGAGCTGTTCTCCGAGCCGGCCCGCGCGCCGGAGCGCCCGCTCGAACTCGTCGAGTGCGCGGAACCGCTCGCCGTAGCGGCGTTGTTCGTCGAGCGGGAGCCGGGGCAGTTGGAGGCGGCGCACGTCCAGGCGGGTGGCGGTGGAGGCGTAGCTGCTGGCCTGGCGGTTGTTGGCGGTGCCGCGCAGGAAGCCGGCGAGGAACCAGGGGTCGAGGGCCGTGCGCTCGGGGCGCAGGAGCACGAGGTTGCGCCCCAGGGCGGCGCCCCCGGTCGCGTCGTCGATCACGCGCGCCATCGAGCCGCCGCCGAGGACCGGGACGACGACATCGCCGGGCTCGACCAGCACGGCCGCCTCGTCGCTCTCCGGGAGTGAGCCGGAGGGCGCCGTTCCGGCGAGGACGTCGTGGTCGGTGAGGACGGGCACGCGTGCGTGGCCGCCGTTTCCGCCGGTGCGCAGCACCAGGGCGCCCCCGCGGGCGAGTTCGCCGATGGTGGTGAGCGGCCAGCGGACGGGGTGAGCGGCGTCGGCGGGCGCCGGTGTGAGGTCCGCGGTCAGGCGCAGGGTCTCGCCGAGGCGCTCGCGCACGGCGGTGAGCTGCTCGGCGCCGTCGGCCGCGGTCGGCGGCGGAAGATGACGGGCCGGGGCGAGGTCCACGTCGTCGTCGAGGAGGTCGATGACCGGCAGGGAACGGGCGAGGCCGGGCCGCTCCTCCAGGGTGCCCGCGCGGTCGAAGGCCCGCCAGGCGTCGAGTACGGCCTCCCGCACGTCCCGCCAGTCGGGCCCGCCGCGTCCGTCGGCGGCGAACTGCCCGGTGTCGGCGAGCAGCACCTCGGGCTGCGCCGGCGCCTTCTCGGGCCGGCGCAGCACCCACAGGTGGAGCGGGATGTTGTACGGCGGTGCCGCGCCGACCGGCAGGGCGACCACGGCCCGCAGCGCACCCCGGCGCAGCAGGTCGGCGCGGATACGGCGGCCGGAGCGGCGGGAGGCGGCGGCGGGCGGCATGAGGAGGACGGCGGTGCCGCCGTCCTTGAGCCGGGCGAGCGCGTGCTGGACCCAGGCCAGCTCGGACTCGGTGCGGGCCGGGAAGCCGTACTCCCAGCGGGGGTCGTAGGCGAGTTCGTCGTGGCCCCAGTTGCGCTCGTTGAACGGCGGGTGGCACAGGACGGCGTCGGCGTGCAGGTGGGGGTGGGCGTCGGCGCGCAGGGTGTCGCCGGTGGCGGCGCGCACGACGGCCCGGGTGTGCAGGGCGAGCCGGAGCGCGGTGAGGGCGGCGAGTTCGGGGGCGCTGTCCTGGGCGTACAGCTCCTGGTCGGCGCGGGCGGTGACGGCGCGCAGCAGGGCGCCGGTGCCGCAGGCGGGGTCGAGGACGGTGCGGACGGGGCCGGCCAGGTCGGCCATGAGGTCGGCGAGGTCGGCGGGGGTGAGCGTGTACTGGCGCGGGTTGGCGTCGAGGTGCCGGCCGAGCAGGAACTCGAAGGTCTGCCGGGCGCCGAGTTCCGCCGCGAGTTCGGCGGCGCCGCGCAGGAGGGGGGCGGAGGGGAGGAGGTCGGGGCCGGTGGGGAGGTGGACGGCCGGCTGGGCGGCGGGGTGGGGGTGGGGGCCGGGGCGGGGGGCCGCCGGGTGGGTGTTCACAGGGGCGTCGGTGCCGGGGGTGTTCACACGGGTGGAGTCGGCGTGGGGGGTGTTCACACGGGCGGCGTCGGCATCGGTGGTGTTCACGGCGCGTGGCGCGTTGACGGGGCGCGGCGAGTTCACAGCGCGCCGGGAGTTCACAGCCGACACCGGTCCGAAGCGGGGCGTCAGCACCTCCTCCAGCGCGCCCGGCAGCATCGCCGCGAGCCGCTCGTCGGAACCGGCGCTCACGTCGAGCCAGACGGTGGGCCGGTCATGGATGAGCAGCAGCACGCACCCGGCCTGGGTGAGCGCGGCGACCGGGCCCTCGGGGTGGCCGACGAGTTGCTGCCAGACGCGTTCCCGCAACGGGACCTCGGCGAGTTTCCCCTGCTTGCGCAGCCAGTTCTCCACTTCGGCGAGGGCGAAGGACGGGCTGGTCTCGGTGCCGCCGACCGGCTTGGGGAAGTCGGCGTGGCGGCGGCGCCAGTTGCTGACGGCGGCGCGGCCGACCCCGGCGAGCCGGGCGATCCCGGCAGCGGTCACCTCTGTGGCGTTGTCCTGCACCGGCCCGCTCCCTCGTCGTCCCCGCTCCGCGTGTCCCGCGTGTGACGCCGAGCATAGCGGCGCAGGCAAGATCTACCCATTCACGGCCGTGTACACATCCCATCCCGTGAATCGTGTTGACTCGGTTCACAGCCTCTGCTCTTATTGACCCAGCGAACGAACGACGGCCGATCAGCGGCTGTCACCGTGTCGGGAGGGGACACAGTCATGGGCATGAAGGGCAAGATCGCGCTGGGGGCCGTTGTGGGGATCGTCGTCATCGGCGCCGTGTCGGCGAATTCCGGTGACGACTCCACCGGCGGTTCCGAGAGCAGCGGCAAGGGCTCTTCTTCGTCCGCCCAGGCGAAGCCCGGGGGCGGTAAGGAGTCGGCGAAGGCCGCCGAGGAGAAGAAGCCGGCCTTCGAGGGGGACGGCCAGTTCCAGGTCGGCTCGGACATCAAGCCCGGCACCTACCGCACGACCGGCAACGAGGACGGCATGTGCTACTGGGAGCGCGCCAAGGACGCCTCGGGCGAGATGGACTCGCTGCTCGCCAACGACAATGTCACCGGCACCAGTTACGTCACCGTCAAGGCCAGCGACAAGATCTTCAAGTCGAGCGACTGCAACGACTGGGAGGCCGTCGACACCAAGGCGAAGGGCTCGCCCGCCGCCAAGATGGCCGGCGACGGTGGCATGTTCAGAGTCGGCGCCGACATCGCGCCCGGAACGTACAAGTCCACCGGCAACGAGGACGACATGTGCTACTGGGAGCGCGCCAAGGACGCCGAGCACGGCCTCGACTCGATCATCGCGAACGACAACGTGTCCGGCAGCGCCGTCGTCACCATCAGCGCCAAGGACACCTACTTCAAGACGTCCGGCTGCACGGACTGGAAGAAGACCGGCTGACACCGGCCCCCGTACGGCGAGACCACGCCACGCCCGTGGTGCCGTACCCGCGGCAGGTCTCGCCGTACCCGCTCATCCCACCGCCTCACCATCGGGGAATTCCCATGCGTCACACCGCACTCGCCACTGTCTGCCTCGCCGCCGCGGCCACGATCGGTCTCACCGGCTGCCAGTCCGGGCAGGACAAGGCCGACAGCAAGCCTGACAAGGCCGGTTCCAGCACGTCGAGTTCGCCCTCGCCGGGCAAGAGCGCGGCGAAGGAACCCTTCGCCGGACTCACCGGCGCCGAGATCGCCGACAAGGCCGTCACGGCCACGACCGGGGCCTCGTCGCTGCGGATGAAGGGGGACGTCGCCGACGACGAGTCGGGGAGCACCATCACGATCGACATGGCCCTGAACAAGCAGGGCGAGTGCGCCGGCACGATGAGCATGGGCGGCCAGGGCAAGGCCGATCTGATCAAGGTCGGGGACACCGTCTACATGAAGTACGACGAGGAGTTCCTGCGCGAGCAGAGCAAGGGCGAGAAGAAGTCGGACGTGGACGCGGCCGTGGCGCTGCTCGCCGGGAAGTGGACCAAGATGTCCGCGAAGGGCGAGGACGCCAAGGACATCGCGGGCTTCTGCGACCTCGACACGGTGCTCGGCGACGCCGACGACGCCGAAACGGACGCCTCGCGCGGCAAGACCACCACCGTCGACGGCACGCCCGCGATCGTGCTGAACGAGCGGGACGGCAAGGAGCGTTACACGCTGTACGTCGCCACCGAGGGCAAGCCGTATCTGCTGCGCGTCGACAGCGTCTCCGCGAAGGACCCGGGCACCCTCACCTTCAGCGACTACGACAAGAAGGTCCCGGCGCAGAAGCCCAGCGGCGAGATCCTGGACCTGGACGCGCTGAGCGGCTGAGCCCCAGGCCCCCTAGAGCGGGTGCCGCATCCACACATTGGGCTCGACGTACACCGCGTATCCCCGCTCCGGCTCGCACCGCACCGGCACCAGCGCTCCGGGCACCTCGATGTCGCCTTGGGTGTCGAAGGGCAGCCCGGTCCAGCGGCGCCACTGCTCCAGCGAGCCGACCACGGTCATGGACGCCGGCGCCACCGCCTCGACGGTGGCGCCGGCTCTGGCGTGCACGCGCAGCCACGGGTCGTGCGGGAGTCCGTCGGGGCGTACGCGGTGGGCGTACTCCTCGATGGGGGTGTGCGGTTCGAGGTGCTTGGCGCTGGGGCGGACCGGGGCGACGACCTCGCCGAAGCCGTGGGCGCGGGCGTTGTCGCGCATCGCCGAGAGCATGCGGCCGGACAGGCCCTTGCCCTGGAGGTCGGGCCGGACGTTGATGGCGATCGCGCTGACCGTGTCGGGCGGTGTCCCGCGGCGCAGGTCGGCGAAGGCCCACAGGAGGACTTCGTCCCAGCCGCGGGCGGGCAGTTCGCCCCGTCCCTCGGCGCCGAGGGCGAAGGGCACGCTGAACCCGGTGGCGACGACCTCGCCCCGCTCGTCCTCGGCGAACAGCACATACGCCGGGAACTCCCTGGCGATCCGGCCGTAGTGGTAGTCGCCTACCAGGTCCCGGGTGACGAACTCCGGCCAGCTGTCGGCCATCCCGACCGCCCGCTCGACGTCGTCGGGACGCTCGGCGAGACTCGATACCTTCAGCTCCATGCGGTCACCGTAGGCGGGCGGCGGCAGGGGCCGGAACCGGTTTTCCGGACCAGGTCCCCGGGGGCGGATCAGCCGCCGCACTGGCGCAGCATCATCTCCTTGTCCGCCTTCGTCACGGGAAGCTCGTACTTCAGGGACACCTGCGCGAAGCGCACCACGTAGGAGCAGCGGATCTGTTTGTTCGGGGGCAGCCAGGAGGCGGGGCCCGAGTCGCTCTTGGAACCGTTGGTCGGACCGTCGACCGGGATCAGGTTGAGCGGGTCGTTGGCGATGTCCTCGCGCTTGCCCTTGGCCCAGCGGGCCGCGCCCATCTGCCAGTCGTACGACAGGGGCATGACGTGGTCTATCTGCACCTTGGTGGCCCGGGCCTTGACCCAGTCGATCTCCTGGCCGGTGTAGGGGTCGGCCAGGGTCATGGAGGTGACCACGCAGTCCGAGCCGGAGCGGAAGCGGACGTCGTCGCCGTCGCGCTTGAGGAGGTCGTTGCGGGTGTCGCAGCCGTTGTGCGAGAAGGGGACACCGCCGGGGGCGGAGTCCATCCAGGCGTAGCCGAACTCGTCGCGGTCGTACCCCGTCTTGGGGCCGCGGCCCTTGGTCGCGACCTTCTCGATCAGCTCCCGGGCCTTCGCCCGGTCGCCGTCCGAGGTGATCGCCGCCAGGCCGGGTTTCGTGCCGTCCGGGTTGTCCAGCGGGCTCACGGCGCGGCCCGAGCCGACGGCCGGGGCGGAGCCCGAGGGCTCACCGTCCGAGGGCAGGTCGACGCCCTCGCATCCGGTGAGCGATCCGGTGAGCAGTACGACCATGCCGAGTATCGCGGCGATGCCCGCCGCCCCACCCCTCAGACGCGTCACGGTGCGTCCCTCCCCTTGTTCTGTCCGTCTCCACCCCGCACAGGCATGTGCTGCCTGATCTCACCGTAGCGGGCAAGAGGTCCAGACCATATGGGGCCTCAAGGGGCATTCTTCGCATGTCGGGCGTATCGTCGATTCGAGTCACCTCCGGAAGGAGCTCTGGATGGGCATCTTCGACAGGTTCAAGAGCAACCGCCAGATGCAGGACAAGGCCAAGGACATGTCCGACATGGCGGAACGCAAGGCCAACGACAAGACGGGCAACAAGTACGAGGGCCAGGTCGACGACGCGCAGCAGAAGATCGAAGGCGCGATGGGCATGGACCGAGACAGGCCCGAGCAGCCGTAAGGCCGGAGGCCCACGGAGGAACACGACATCGCAGAGGCCGTTCGCGGAGAGCACCCGCTCCCGCGGGCGGCCTCGCGTGCCCCACGCCCCGGCTTCGTGTACCCCACGCCCCACCGCTCAGGGCCTCACACCTTCCCGATCCCCAGCGTCGTCTCCGAGGGCAGCAGACCGGAGGACAGGACCGCCACCCAATAGTCGCCGAGCAGTTCGACCAGGCGGTCGATGTCGGCCGGCGCGAGCAACTGCCACGGAGCGGCGGCGAGTTCGTCGGTGTGCTCCTCGACGCGGCGACGCAGGGCGCGGCCCGCCTCCGTGGCCGTGCCGTCGGCGTCGATCAGGCCGCGGGCGGCCAGGCGCTCACGGGCGGCCGTCCATTCCGCCTCGCTCCAGCCACGGCTCTCGAAGCGCTCGACGGACGCCGCGCCTATCGCCGCGAAGGAGACGAGCGACTCGGCCGGGTCAAGACCGGCGACGAGCAGCGCGGCGAGATGGCCGTCACCGCGGTGCTCACGCAGGATCGTCGCCGCCTGCCACAGCTGGAGGTGCGGTGCGTCGGGCCACTCCAGCGCGGCGTTGGCCGCGGCCAACGGGCGGCCCGCGGTGTTCGCCGCCTCGGCCGCGCGCCGGGCGAGGGCGGCGGCCTCGGCCAGTTCGGGACTGTCGACGCGGTCGCCGAACATCGCGCGGTACGCCCGGTCGATCCCCCGCAGCCGCGCCGCCAGCACCGCCTCCGGAGGCGCGACGCTCCACGCGGCGTCGACATGCTCGGCGACCATGCGCGGACTGAAGCTGTAGAACGCGGACGTCACCCGCCCGGCGTCCACGGCCCCCAACGGCGCCGCGCGGAAGGGGAAGTAGCTCGGCCAGCGCTCCTTGGTGTCGTAGCCGAGCGCCGCCGCCTCCTCGAAGACCTCCGGCGCGTAGTACAGAACCGCATGCAGCGGCTCCAGCAGATGCCAGAGCTGACGCACCCGGGCCGGCTCCACGCCGCCGACGACACCGGCCCCACCCTCGTGCTGCGACATGCCACGCCTCCTCGTCGTATCAAAGCTCGCATCAAAGCTCGCGTCGAAGCCAGCAGGAGTGCTCCCGGTCCCCGCCACACAACTTGACACTGACAAGATTGCCTCGACCGCCCGAACTTGTCAATGCCTAGATTGCGCGTACGCTGCTGTCCATGGCACCTGCGGACACCGACAGCACCAAGCCGGCCTCACCCCGCCCCTACCACCACGGCGACCTGCGGCGCGCGATCCTGACCGCCGCGCTCGACGTCATCGCCACCGACGGGCCCGCCGCGCTGAGCCTGCGCGACCTCGCCCGCCGGGCCGGGGTCTCGCACGCGGCCCCCGCGCACCACTTCAAGGACCGCACCGGTCTGCTCACGTCGATCGCCGCCGAGGGCTTCGGGCTGCTGGCGACCACGCTCCGCGAGGCCCCGGACCTCAAGGAGGCGGGCGTGCGCTACGTACGCTTCGCGCGCGAGCACCCCGCGCACTTCCAGGTGATGTTCACGCCGGGGCTGCTGCGCGCCGACGACCTCGAACTGACCACCGCCCGCGCGCTCGCCGGAGACGCCCTGCGCGAGTCCGTGTCCGCCGTCGACCCCAGCGGCATCGACCCCCGCCTCGCCGGCGTCGCCGCCTGGTCCCTCGCCCACGGCTTCGCGACGCTCCTGCTCGGCCACAACCTGGACGGGCCGGTGGGCGACGAGGACCCCGAGGAGGTGTTCCGGACGCTCGCGGCAACGCTGTTCCGCTGACCGGCGGGGGCGCGGCCTCATGTTCACGCCCCACCCGCTACGACCCCGCTACGACCCCAGAATCGACGTCAGGAACTCCCCGACCCACCCCAGCAACTCCCGCCCGACCAGCGGCTTCCCGCCCACCTTCGCCGTCTTCGGGCGCGGCACCAGCACCTGGTGCACCGCCGGCTTGATCACCGTCCCCGGATACAGCCGCTTGAGCCGCAGCTCCTGGGACTCCCGCAACTCCACCGGCGCGAAGCGGATGTTGGTGCCCTGGAGGACGATCTCGCCGACGCCGCACGCGCGCGCCAGCATGCGCAGGCCCGCGACCAGGAGGAGGTTCTCCACCGGCTCCGGCAACTTGCCGTAGCGGTCGACGAGTTCCTCCCGTACGGCCTTGATGTCGTCCTCGGTGTTGGCCGAGGCGATCGCGCGGTAGGCCTGCAACCGGAGCCGCTCGCCGGGGGCGTAGTCGTGCGGGACGTGCGCGTCGACCGGGAGCTCGATCTTGACCTCCAGGGGCGGCTCCTCCTCGACACCGCCCTCCAGGGAGGCCCGGTAGTCCGCGACCGCCTCGCCGACCATGCGGACGTACAGGTCGAAGCCGACGCCCGCGATGTGGCCGGACTGCTCGCCGCCGAGGAGGTTGCCCGCGCCGCGGATCTCCAGGTCCTTCATCGCCACGTACATGCCCGCGCCCATCTCCGTGTGCTGGGCGATGGTGGCCAGGCGCTCGTGGGCCGTCTCCGTCAGCGGCTTCTCCGGCGGGTAGAGGAAGTAGGCGTAGCCGCGCTCACGGCCACGCCCCACCCGGCCGCGCAGCTGGTGCAGTTGGGAGAGGCCGAAGTTGTCGCCGCGCTCCACGATGAGGGTGTTCGCGTTGGAGATGTCGATGCCGGATTCCACGATCGTCGTCGACACCAGCACGTCGAACTTCTTCTCCCAGAAGTCGACGACGACCTGCTCCAGCGCCGACTCCGACATCTGGCCGTGCGCGGTCGCGATCCGGGCCTCGGGGACGATCTCGCGCAGGCGGGCGGCCGCGCGGTCGATCGACTCGACGCGGTTGTGGATGTAGAAGACCTGGCCCTCGCGCAGCAGTTCACGGCGGATGGCCGCGCCGATCTGCTTCTCCTCGTAGGGGCCGACGAAGGTCAGGACCGGGTGGCGCTCCTCCGGGGGTGTGGTGATCGTCGACATCTCGCGGATGCCGGTGACCGCCATCTCCAGGGTCCTGGGGATCGGGGTCGCGGACATCGTCAGGACGTCGACGTTCGCGCGGAGCTTCTTCAGCTGCTCCTTGTGCTCGACGCCGAAGCGCTGCTCCTCGTCGACGATGACCAGGCCCAGGTCCTTGAACTTGGTCTCGGAGGAGAACAGCCGGTGGGTGCCGATGACGACGTCCACCGCGCCCTCGCGCAGGCCCTCCAGAACCGCCTTCGCCTCCGTGTCCGTCTGGAAGCGGCTCAACGCCCGCACGTTGACCGGGAATTGCGAGTAGCGCTCGGAGAACGTGCCGAAGTGCTGCTGGACCAGCAGGGTGGTGGGGACGAGCACTGCCACCTGCTTGCCGTCCTGCACGGCCTTGAACGCGGCCCGTACCGCGATCTCCGTCTTGCCGTAGCCGACGTCGCCGCAGATCAGGCGGTCCATGGGGACCGACTTCTCCATGTCCTCCTTGACCTCGGCGATGGTGGTCAGCTGGTCGGGGGTCTCCGCGTACGGGAAGGCGTCCTCCAGCTCGCGCTGCCAGGGGGTGTCCGGGCCGAAGGTGTGGCCGGGGGCCGCCATGCGCGCGCTGTAGAGCCTGATCAGGTCGGCCGCGATCTCCTTGACGGCCTTCTTCGCGCGCGCCTTGGTCTTCGTCCAGTCGGCGCCGCCCAGGCGGTGCAGGGTGGGGGCCTCGCCGCCGACGTACTTGGTGATCTGCTCCAGCTGGTCGGTGGGGATGTAGAGGCGGTCGCCGGGCTGGCCGCGCTTGGCGGGGGCGTACTCGACGACGAGGTACTCGCGCGTGGCGCTCTGCACGGTGCGCTGGACCATCTCGATGTACCGGCCCACGCCGTGCTGCTCGTGGACGATGTAGTCGCCCGCCTCCAGGGTGAGCGGGTCGATCGTCTTGCGGCGCCGGGCCGGCATCCGGGCGCCGTCCTTGCCGGCCGCCTTCTGGCCGGTCAGGTCGGTCTCGGTGAGGACGGCGAGCTTCAGCGCCTGGTCGACGAAGCCGTAGTCGATCGAGCCGCACGCCACGTGCACCACGGACGCGCTCAGGGAGACCAGTTCGGCGTCGAGGCGGGCCGCGATGCCCTCGCCGCCGAGGACCTCGACCGTGCGGGCGGCGGGGCCGTGGGCCTCGGTCACGAAGACCGTGCGCCAGCCGTCGGCGAGCCAGCCCTTGGTGTCGGCCAGTGCCTTCGCGGTGTCGCCGCGGTAGGTCTCGGGCGCGTGCATGCCGAGCTGGAGGGTGTCCGCCTCCAGCTCCAGGTCGGCGGCGAACGGCGACACCGACCACCACATCATGTCCAGCTCGCGCGCCCGGTCCCGGACGTCCGCGATGGACCACAGGGAGGCCGCGCCGACGTCGATCGGGGCCTCGCCGCCGCCCGCCGTGGCCGCCCAGGACGCCTGGAGGAACTCCTGCGAGGTCGCCACCAGGTCGGCGGCCCGCGTGCGGACCCGCTCCGGGTCGCACACGACGGCCATGGCGCCCTTCGGCAGCACGTCGATCAGCAGCTCCATGTCGTCGACGAGGACCGGGGCGAGGGACTCCATGCCCTCCACCGCGATGCCCTCGGCGATCTTGCCGAGCAGCTCGCCGAGCTCGGGGTGCTCCGCGGCGAGGGCGGCGGCACGCGCGCGTACCTCGTCGGTGAGGAGCAGTTCGCGGCAGGGCGGCGCCCACAGGCCGTGCTCGGCGATCTCCAGGGAGCGCTGGTCGGCGACCTTGAAGTAGCGGATCTCCTCGACGTCGTCGCCCCAGAACTCGACGCGGAGGGGGTGCTCCTCGGTGGGCGGGAAGACGTCCAGGATGCCGCCGCGTACGGCGAACTCGCCGCGCTTCTCCACGAGCTCCACGCGCGCGTAGGCGGCGGCCGCGAGGGCCTCGACGATCGCGTTGAGGTCGGCGGTCCGGCCGGTCCGCAGCGCCACCGGCTCCAGGTCGCCGAGGCCCTTGACCTGTGGCTGGAGCACGGACCGTACCGGCGCCACGACCACCGACACGGGGCCGGTCTCGGGGTCGTCGGGGCGCGGGTGGGCCAGGCGGCGCAGAACGGCGAGACGGCGGCCGACGGTGTCGCTGCGCGGGCTGAGGCGCTCGTGCGGAAGGGTCTCCCAGGAGGGGTACTCGACGACGCCCTCGGAGGGCAGCAGCGAGCGCAGGGCCGCCGCCAGGTCCTCCGCCTCGCGGCCGGTCGCCGTCACCGCCAGCACCGGGCGGCCGGCCTCGCGGGCCAGCGCGGCGATCGCGAAGGGCCGGGCGGCCGGGGGGCCGACCAGGTCGACGTGCATGCGGTTGCCGTCCGCGGCCGCGGTGATCGCTTCCGCGAGGGCGGTGTCCTTGACTACGGCGTCGAGCAGACCGTGCAGGCTCATGGAGGGGGCGCTTCCGTCCTGGGTGTGGGCAACACGAACGTGGCTGGGCATCACGAGGGGCCCGACGCGGTGACCGGCCGGGGGGTATCCAGCGTACGTCGGTGCGAGCGGCGCTGCCGGGGGCTGTGGACAACGCCGGTTCTCCCCGCCGACCCAAAAGCTCCTGACACCCAAAAGCTCGTGACACCCAAAAGCTCCCGCGAACCGAAAGCTCCCCGCGAACCAAAAGCAACGGACCCGGCGCCGAGAAGTCCCCCGTGACTTCTCGACGCCGGGCCCTTGCTCCCCCGTGGGCTGTGGCTACTCGGTGGCGATCGCGTTCAGGACGTTCATCCGCCCCGCCCGGAAGGCCGGGACCAGCGCCGCGAACAGTCCCACGAAGGCCGATCCGACGAAGACTCCGATGATCGTCGGCCACGGGATGTCGAGGACGTTCAGGCCCTCCAGCGCGAGCAGCTTCTGCGCGGTGGCCCCCCAGCCCATCCCGAGCCCGAGGCCCAGCAGGGCGCCGAAGAGGGCGATGACGACCGACTCCATGCGGATCATCCGGCGCAGCTGGCGGCGCGAGAGGCCGATGGCCCGCATCAGGCCGATCTCCCGGGTCCGCTCGACGACCGAGAGGGCCAGCGTGTTGACCACACCGAGCACCGCCACGATGATCGCCAGGGCCAGCAGGCCGTAGACCATGTTGAGAAGCTGGCCGATCTGGTCCTTCAGCTCCTGCTTGTAGTCGGTCTGGTCACGCACCTGGTACTGCGGGTAGCCGTCCAGCGCCTTCTTCAGGGCGGCGTAGGCCTGCGCCTCCTGGCCGTCCTTGGCCTTGGCGAACATGATCGTGTTCGGCGGGACCTGGTCGGCGGGGACGTACTTCTTCATCGTCTCGATGGAGAGGTAGCGCGCTCCCTGGTCAAGTGCCGATTCGTCGTCGGTGATGGCCGCGACCTTGAGCTTGGCCGTCTCGCCGCCCTTGAAGGCGACGCTGATGGTGTCGCCGACGTGGACGCCGTGGTCCTTGGCGTAGTCGGAGCCGACGGACATG
>JABFXD010001057.1 GCA_013361925.1 Streptomyces sp.
CATGACGGCGATCCAGGACGCGGTCAGCCACACCCGCTCGCTCGTCGCGTAGCGGCGCCCTTGTCATGCGGGGATGAATTTCCGTTCCGGAGGACTCAACTCCCCCACAGCTCACACCAATTCGCTCAGACATTCGTCGCCGCGCTGCCATATTCGACAACCACTTCGGAGGTGGTTGTGACCAAAGAGGCGGAGCGGATCACCGACCTGGCCCGACGCCGCGAGCGGGCGCTGACGGTGGAAGGGGCGCGCAGACGTGGGGAGTTCGGGGCCCGGGAGCGGATCGAGCGGCTGGTGGACAAGGGGTCCTTCACCGAGACCGGGCTGTTCGTGCGGGCCCGAGCGGGCGGGGGCGAGGACCGGCGTCCGTACGGCGACGGGGTGGTCACCGGGTTCGGGACCGTCGACGGGCGCCGGGTGTGCGTGTTCGCCCAGGACTCCGCCGTGTTCGGCGGCAGCATGGGCGAGGCGTTCGGCGAGAAGACCGTCGCCCTGATGGAGCTCGCTCTGCGGACGGGCTGCCCGGTCGTCGGGCTCAATGACGGAGGCGGTGCCCGGATCCAGGAAGGCGTCGCCTCCCTCGCCCTCTACGCCGAGCTGGTGCGCCGCAACGTCCAGGCCTCCGGGGTGATTCCACAGATCTCGGTCGTGCTCGGCCCGTGCGCGGGCGGCGCCGCCTACTCGCCCGCGATCACCGACTTCACGGTCATGGTGGACGGCGCCTCGCACATGTTCGTCACCGGCCCCGACGTCATCGAGGCCGTCACCGGCGAGCGCGCCACCGCCGAGGAGCTGGGCGGCGCCCGCACCAGCAACGCCGTGAACGGCAACGCGCACTTCCTCGCCGCCGACGAGGAGGACGCCCTGGACGTCGTACGCGCTCTGCTCGCGTACCTTCCGGCCAACAACCTGGAGCCCCCACCGGCCTACGCGCCCGGCGACGCCCCCTCCGGGGAGCTGCTCGACTCCGTGGTGCCGGATCGGCTCGGACAGGCCTACGACATGCGGACGATCCTGCGGGCGGTGGTCGACGACGGTGAACTGCTGGACGTGCAGGAGCTGTTCGCGCCGAACATCGTCTGCGCCCTGGCGCGCGTCGAGGGCCGGTCGGTCGGTGTCGTCGCCAATCAGCCGCTGCACGCCGCCGGGGTCCTCGACATCGACGCCTCCGAGAAGGCGGCGCGGTTCGTACGGTTCTGCGACGCGTTCGGCATTCCGCTGCTCACGTTCGCCGACGTCCCCGGCTATCTGTCCGGCGTACGGCAGGAGCGCGGGGGCATCATCCGGCGCGGTGCCAAGCTGCTGTACGCCTATGCCGAGGCCACCGTCCCCAAGGTCACGGTCGTGGTGCGCAAGGCGTACGGGGGCGGGTACGCGGTGATGGGGTCCAAGCACCTCGGCGCCGACATCAACCTCGCCTGGCCCAGCGCCCGGATCGCCGTCATGGGCGCCGAGGGGGCGGTGGGCCTCCTGCACCGGCGCGAGCTGGCCGCCGCCGACGACCCCGAAGCGCTGCGGGCCCGGCTGGTCGCCGCGTACGAGCGCACCCACGGCACGCCCTACCTCGCCGCCGAACGCGGGTACGTCGACGCCGTCATCGCCCCGCGCGACACCCGCGACCACATCTGCCGTGCCCTCGCCGCGCTGCACGGCAAACGCGCGCCGCTGCCGCAGCGCAGGCACGGCAACATCCCGCTCTGAGCCGTCCAGTCAGGAGCCACTTCCGCCCCGCGACTTCAGGAGCCACGTCCCATGGACAGCCGCCACCCCCCGCTCTCCCCCGCGTGCCAGACCCTGCCCGAGTACGTGCGGCACTGGGCCGCGACCACCCCCGACCGGCGGGCGCTCACCTTCGTCGAGTACCCGGCTCCGCACTCCCGCGGGGTCCACCGGACCCTGACCTGGCGCCGCCTCGACCTGCGGGTGCGCGCGCTCGCCGCCAGGCTCGCCGAAGAGGCCGAACCGGGGTCGCGCATCGCGCTGTTGTGTCCGCAGGGCATCGAGTACGTCACCGGGTTCCTCGCGGCGCTCACGGCCGGGCTGATCGCCGTACCGCTGTATCCGCCCGGCCTGCCCGGTCACGCGGACCGGCTCTCGGGAGTGCTGGCCGACGCGCGTCCCTCGGCCGTCGTGACCACGAGTCGGGTACGGCGGGAGGTGGAGGAGCTCTGTGCGCGGACCGCGGAGAACCCGACGCGGATCGTCTGTGCCGACGAGGTGCCGGACGACGCCGCGGACGGGGGCCGGCGGCCGGCCGCACCGGATGCCGAGGCGATCGCCTACCTCCAGTACACCTCCGGTTCGACGCGGGCTCCGGCCGGGGTGGAGATCACCCATGGCAATGTCGTCGCCAACGCCCGGCAGGCGCTGAGCGCCTACGGTGCCGACGCCCGTCCGGTGACCTGTGTGGGCTGGCTGCCGCTCTACCACGACATGGGGCTGGTGCTGAGCGTCGCCGCACCCGTGGTGCGCGGTGCGCTGTCGGTGCTGATGGACCCGGCCGCCTTCCTCAACGAACCCGCACGGTGGCTGCGGCTGCTCGGCGCGCATCCGCGGGCCCTGAGCGCGGCGCCCAACTTCGCGTACGACTACTGCGTCGGCGCGGTCACCGACGCGCAGAAGGCCGACCTGCGTCTCGACGGGGTCGCAGCTCTGATCAACGGGAGCGAGCCGGTCCGCCCCGGCACGGCCGACCGCTTCCACGCCGCCTTCGCCGACCGGGGTCTGCCGGCCACGGCGCACTGTCCCTCGTACGGGCTGGCCGAGGCCACCGTCTTCGTCAGCGCCGCCCGGCCGGGTGAGCCGCTCGGCCGGTTCGCCCTGGACCGGGACGCCCTCGCCGCCGGTAAGGCCCTGCCCGCGCGGCCCGACGACCCCAGGGCCGTCCTGCTGGCCGGCTGCGGTACCCCGGCGGGGCAGCGGGTGCGTATCGCCGACCCGGCCGGTCGTGCCGTACCGGCCGAGGGGGAGGTCGGGGAGATCTGGGTGCAGGGGCCCAACGTCGGGCGCGGCTACTGGGGTCGGCGGGAGGAGAGCGAGCGGGTCTTCGGGGCGGAGTTCGACGGCGGCCCGGACGCGCCGGGCGGGCGGTGGCTGCGCACCGGGGACCTGGGCGCGGTGCTGGACGGGCAGTTGATCGTCACCGGGCGGCTCAAGGACCTCGTCATCGTCGACGGGCGCAACCACTATCCGCAGGACCTGGAGGCCACGGCCCAGGACGCGCATC
>JABFXD010000424.1 GCA_013361925.1 Streptomyces sp.
CCTCGCGCTCGGTCCGCACAGTCAACCCGCCGCGCTCCACGACCTGGTGGCGGAGGCGGTGCGCATAGCCCGCGGCCATCCCGACGCCTATCTGCGTCACCGGGTGGAGATCCAGGCCGCGGTCCCGCCGGACGCGCCCTAGGTTCGCCATGCCCGCCCCCATGTCCACGCGGCGCCCGGCGTCCGCCTCCCGTCGCGCATGGAGAGTCAGCTGCCGAGCGACCGTCAGTGAGATCACCATGTCGGCGAGGTGGTTGCCGACCGACTGGACTGGATCACCAACTCCCGCCGCTCACAGCTGATCGCGCTGCTGTGCAGGACCGACCCCCGGCAAGCCGATCTGGCGGCCCGGGCGGCGGAGCCGGCACGCTTGGTCGACGGTACCCTCGGCGACACTCACGCCGCCCTGCTGGGCGCAAGTGCGATCAGGCCCGGCAGCGCAGCATCACCAGCGGTGGGTGCGCGAGCAGGTCGGCCCAGAACTCCTCGCCGAACTCGCGGACGCCCGCCTCGGACACGCTCAGCGGCACCCACTCCAGCTCACCGAACCCGGCCGCCCGCAGCGAGGCCTCGTAGACCTCGCGGCGCGGAACCGTGCCGAGGATGCTGATCGGCTGCGGTTCGAGGAGGGCGGTGACCCGGCATCGCGGACCGGCCTCCGCCTCCTCGCCGGTGGGCTCGCAGCGGAAGCCGTACTTGTCGAGGGACGCGCAGTCGAACCGGTAGTCGGGCCGCTGGCAGAGCACGAAGAACTCACCGCCCGGAACCAGGCCGCGGTGGACGTTGCGGCACATCCGCTCCAACTCCGCGATGTCCTCGGCATAGTTGAGGCACTGCACCCCGAGGGCGATGTCGAAGCGCCGGTCGAGGGGCCGCAGTTGGGCCACGTCTCCGACCTCGTAGCGCACGCCGAGCGGTTCGGCACGCTCGATGTCCTGCGCCACGGCGATCATCTCGCCCGAGATGTCGACCCCGAGGACGTCGGTGGCGCCGCGCCGCTTGAACTCCCGGCTGTAGAAGCCGGTTCCGCACGCCAGGTCCAGCACCGACTTGCCCCGCACGTCCCCGACCAGCGCCAGAAAACTGGGCACTTCGCCGAACCGGATCATCGGCAGGGCCTTGAACCCCTCGAACGCCTCACCGATCGCGTCGTACTGCTGCACGCTCATGCGTCTCCCCGTTCCGTCGCGCTTCGTCTGTACGCGGCAGCGAGTCTGCCCCCGTCCCGTCCGGCGTCCGTACTGGCAGATGGCACGAAGAAGGCGGACGGCGATGCTCGTATCACCCAACACGTCCGGGAACAGACCTCGGTCGCCGAACCGTTGAAGGCGAGGTCCGGTCCCGACTCCGAGGCGCGGTGATCAAGCGATGCAGGCGGTACGTTTCCACGAGTACGGCGAGATCGACGTGCTGCGCGTCGAAGACGTGCCTCGTCCGTCACCCGGCCCCGGCCAGGTCCTCGTCGAGGTGCGCGCGGCCGGGATCCAGCCCGGCGAGGTGATGATTCGCAGGGGCGCCCGGCACGGCCGCTGGCCGGCCGTCTTCCCCTCCGGGCAGGGCAGCGATCTGGCCGGGGTGGTGGTGGAACTCGGCCCCGAGGTACGCGGGTTCGCGGTGGGCGACGAGGTACTGGGCTTCACCCACCACCGGGCGAGCCACGCGGAGTTCGTGGTGGTCGACGACGTGAACCTGGTGTCCCGGCCGCAGGGGTTGCCGTGGGAGGTGGCCGGGTCGCTGTACGTGGCCGGTACGACCGCGTACGCCACCGTGTTCGCCGTGGACCCCGCCCCCGGCGACACCGTCGTGGTGTCCGGCGCGGCGGGCGGTGTCGGGTCGCTGGCCGTGCAGCTGGCGCGGCGTCGGGGCGCCTCGGTGATCGGGCTGGCGAGCGAGCGCAACCATGTCTGGCTGAAGGAGCGCGGGATCGTCCCGGTAGCGTACGGGGAGGGCGTGGGCGGACGGGTCCGGGAGGCGTCCGGCGGCCGGGTCGACGCGTTCATCGACACGTTCGGCGACGGCTATGTGGACCTGGCCGTGGAGTTGGGCGTACGGCCCGAGCGGATCAACACGATCCGCGACTGGCAGGCCGCGGCCAGGGTCGGTGCGCGCACCTACGGCGAGGGCTCGGCGGCCTGCGCGGTCGTCCTCGGCGAACTGGCTCGGCTCGCCGCCCGTGGGGAGCTGGAGGTGACGGTCGCCCGCACCTACCCGTTGGAGCAGGTGCGGGACGCGTACCGCGAACTGGAGCTGGGGCACACCCACGGCAAGATCGTGCTGCGCCCCGGCCCTCGGTGATCAGGCCCAGGCCGTCACCGGGGTGAACGAGCTGTCCTGCCGGAACAGCGCCGTGCCGTCCGAACGCTCCACGCGCAGCTGGTAGTTGTAGTGGCGCAGGTAGTAGCCGGGGTAGTTGTACGACTCGAAGCGGATCGAGCCGGTCGTCGAGCCCGTGCGGGCGATGAACGTGGCGTCCTTGGCGAAGGTCGAGGTGCCGTCGTTGGCGTCGAAGCGGCCCCGGAAGTCCCAGTGGCGCAGGTAGTTGCCGGAGGAGTCACGGAACGAGTAGCCGTTGGCGTCGGCCAGTCCCGCGACGACGGTGAAGGTGGAGGCCGTCTTCTCGGCGGAGGTGCTGGAGCTGGTCACCACCGGCAGGTTGAGCAGCGAGGACTGGGTCTGCCAGTAACGGGTGGTGTAGTTGGCCGACTGGAAGGAGCGCGTGACGTTCTTCGCCAGCGTGGGCCCGCCCGAGACGGTCTCCTTGATGACCGTGAAGTGCCGTGCCGTACCGGAGATCGAGGGCAGGGCCGTCGGCGCGGACCAGGTGGCGAAGGTGTCGTAGCTGTCGCTGTAGTAGTAGTTGCCGTCGCCGTAGCCGTCGAAGAACAGGCGCCAGGCGCCGTTGTCGAGCTGCACCAGCGCGGGGCCCTCGCGGTAGCTGCCCCAGCCGGCCCAGTCGCCGGTCCTGGAGATCGTGTAGGGGCCGTTCAGGGAGGTCGCGGTGGCGTACTCGATGTACTTGGTCGTCTCGTTCTTCGTGAAGGCGTGGTAGGTCGAGCCGATCTTCACGATGAAGGTGTCGATGTGGTTGGAGCCGATGCCGGACAGCGCGACCGGTGAACTCCACGCGGTGAGCGCCGAGTTGGTCGCCTTCAGCCGATACGGCGTGAAGATCCACTCGTCGCTGGTGAGTGAGCAGGACACGATGACGTTGACACTGCCGTCGCTGTCGACGAACCACTCCGGCGCCCAGGCGCGGGACAGGTTGGTGATCGGGACCGTGTAGTCGTACAGGAAGGTCCAGTTGACCCGGTCGGAGCTGCGGGCGAAGCCGATGGTGGTGCTGACGTCCTGCCAGGTGTGCGTGGTGTAGGTGATGTAGTAGTAGCCGTCGGTGTGCTTGAAGACGCTGGCGTCGCGGATCCGGTTGCTGGGCGGCGTGTACGCGGAGGCCTGCACCAGGCGGAAGTCGAGGGCGTCGTCCGACTGGTAGACGTTCACCGTGCCGTCGTTGCTGTTGAGGAACGGCACGATCGTGTAGCGGGTGGCGGAGCCGCTCGCCGGGGCGGCTGCGTAGGCCGCGCCCGGCAGTTCGCCCATCAGGACGGCCGAGGCGGGCAGGGCCGCCATGACGCGCAGCAGGGTACGACGTGACGGCATGGGGGGCTGTGTGGTCACGGGCGGCTCTCTCTCGGACAGGACGCGGCTCAGACGTCCGGCATACCGAACAAGGTTCGGAAAGTCGATCAGAAGGTAGGGGTGGGATCCGGGTGCGTCAATGGTTTGCGCATGACCTCATGAGCACGGTGAGACGGCTGCGGCTGGCGTCGAACGGCCGCCGCCGTCACGGCCGTTCCGGCGAAGCGCTTTCCGACGTTACCGTTCGGTAGGCAACGTCTCCGGAGGAGTCCTCTATGACGCACGACCGTTCCGCAGGCCTGGTCGAGACCGCACGTGCGCTCGCGGACGGGGCGGTCACCTCCCGGACGCTCGTCGAACGGACCCTCGCCCGGATCGAGGCCGACCAGGGCTCGCTCAACGCCTTCCGGATCGTGCGGGCCGAGGCCGCGCTCGCCGAGGCCGACGCCGCCGACAAGGAACTCGCGGCCGGGGTGCGCAGGCCGCTGCTCGGGGTGCCGGTGGCCGTGAAGGACGACATGGACGTGGCGGGCGAGCCCACCGCGTTCGGCTGCCAAGGGGAGTTCCCGCCCGTCAGCGAGGACGGTGAGGCCGTCCGACGGCTGCGGGCCGCCGGGGCCGTAGTCGTCGGCAAGACCAACACCTGCGAGTTCGGGCAGTGGCCCTTCACCGAGGGACCCGCCTTCGGGGCCACCCGCAATCCGTGGAGCGCCGACCACACGCCGGGCGGGTCGTCGGGCGGTTCGGCCGCCGCCGTCGCCGCGGGGCTCGTGCCCGCCGCGCTCGGCTCGGACGGCGCCGGATCGGTGCGCATCCCGGCCTCCTGGACCCATCTCATCGGCATCAAACCGCAGCGCGGCCGCATCTCCACCTGGCCGCGCGGCGAGTCCTTCCAGGGCATCACCGTCAACGGCACCCTGGCCCGCAGCGTCGCCGACGCCGCTCTTCTGCTCGACGCGGCGAGCGGAAACCATGCCCTCGACCCGCACCGCCCGCCGTCCATGGACGCCTCCGGGGCCGCCCGCCGCGACCCCGGCCGTCTGCGCATCGCCCTCTCCCTGAAACCGCCGTTCACCGCACTGCCCGCCCGGCTGCAACCGGCGGTACGGGCGAAGGTCGTCCAACTCGCCGAGCAGTTGGCCGCGTTGGGGCACACGGTCGAGGAGGCCGACCCGCCGTACGGCCAGATCGGCCTCACCTTCGTCCCGCGCGCCACCGTCGGTCTCGCCGAGCGGGTCGGCGAGGCGCCCTTCCCCGCGCTGCTCGACCGGCGCACCCGCGACGCCGCCCGCCTCGGCCGACTGCTCGGCGGGGCCCCACTGCGGGCGGCGCGGCGCGCGGAGGCGGTCCTGCACCGCCGTATCGGCGCCTTCTTCACCTCGTACGACGTCGTCCTCGCGCCCACCACGGCCGCTCCCCCGCCCCGCATCGGCGCGATGCTCCAGCTCAGCGGCTTCGCCACGGACCGGGCGATGATCGCCGCCTGCCCTTATGCCTGGCCGTGGAACGTGCTGGGCTGGCCCGGTGTCAACGTCCCCGCGGGCTTCGTGGACGGCGGCCTGCCGGTCGGGGCGCAGTTGCTCGGTCCGGCCTACAGCGAGCCGCTGCTGATCTCCCTCGCGGCGCAACTGGAGGCGGAGCTGCGCTGGCACGAGGCGTGGCCGCCGCCGAAGGCCGCCGTCGACTCCCCGGCGGCGTGACCGCGTTGGGCCCGTACCCTGTGACCATGGACGATGCGTCGATGGTCGGGCTCATGGGGCGGGTCACCGGAACGGTCGGGCCCGGGCTCGTCGGCGAGGTGATCGTCCGGGTGCGCGGCGGCGCCGAGCACTTCCTCGCCTATCCGGCCACCGGCAGCGACCGCATCGAGCGGGGCACGGTCGTCATGGTGGTGGAGTACCAGGCGCCGAGAACGGTCTACGTGCAGGCGGCGTACGACAGTTGAGCAGCACTTGTCGCAGGTGAGAGCCGTTTGCGTCAAGGTTGCGACAAGAGTTCGTCAGGGGCTGTACCCGGGCTGCGCCGAGGCGCACACTCCCTTCGTTCGGTGCCGAAAGGGCACCATGCAAAGGGGGCGAATGCCGATGGTCATCGGCGTCGTTGCGGGGATCGCGGTAGGTGCTGTCCTCGTTCTGATCGGTGTGTTCAAGATGATGTGGCGGGTCGCCGAGCCCAACGAGGCGCTCATCATCTCGGGTTCCAAGCACAAGACCGAGGGCCTCGAAGAAGGCATGGGATTCCGGATCGTCACGGGCCGCGGCACGCTGGTGCTGCCCGGCGTCCAGGCGGTGCGCAAGCTGTCCCTCGACCTCAACG
The DNA here is from genome assembly GCA_013361925.1 of Streptomyces sp. Classification (GTDB taxonomy): domain Bacteria; phylum Actinomycetota; class Actinomycetes; order Streptomycetales; family Streptomycetaceae; genus Streptomyces. The sequence continues at coordinate 5,953 of JABFXD010000424.1, forward strand.
AGACCGAGCTGCACGTGGACTGCGTGACCCACCAGGGCATTCCGCTGAAGGTGCGGGGCGTGGTCATCTTCAAGGTGGGCGACGACTTCGTGTCGATCGCCAACGCGGGGCGCCGCTTCCTCGACCAGCAGAAGCTGATGTCGGAGCGGGTGCACAACGTCTTCGCCGGTCATCTGCGGTCCATCGTCGGCGGGTTGACGGTCGAGGACATGATCCGCGACCGGGAGAAGCTGACCGGGCAGACGCGGGCCGCGTGCGGCACGGAGATGGAGAAGCTCGGTCTGATCGTGGACTCGCTGCAGATCCATGAGATCGAGGACCCGACCGGGTACATCCAGAACCTCGCGATGCCGCACGCCGCGGCCGTCCAGCGGGACGCGCGGATCGCGCAGGCCGAGGCGAACCGGCTGGCCACCGAGGCCGAGCAGCAGTCCTTCGCGCGGATGGCGGAGGCCACCCGGGACAGCGAGATCCTCCAGGCCGGCTACCAGGCGGAGCGCGACAAGGCCGCCGCCAAGGCCCAGCAGGCGGGACCGCTCGCGGACGCCGCCGCCCGGCAGGAGGTCGTCGTGCAGATGACCCGGGTCGCCGAACTGGAGGCGCAGCGGACCGAGCAGCAGCTCCAGGCGGATGTGCGCAAGCCCGCGGACGCGAGGGCGTACGAGAAGCGCACGCTTGCCGAGGCCGAGCGCGACGCACGTATCTCCGCCGCCCAGGCCAAGGCGAAGGAGACGGAGTTGGCCGCCGCGGCCGAGGCCACCCGGGTCAAGGCGGCCGCGGGTGCCGAGGCCGAGGCGACCAAGGCGCGCGGTACGGCGACGGCCGCGTCCACCCGGGCCACCGGTGAGGCCGAGGCCGCCGCGGCCCAGGCCAAGGGCCTTGCCCAGGCCGAGGCGACGAGGGCCAAGGGGCTCGCGGAGGCGGAGGCCATCAAGGCGCGGGCCGCCGCCCTCGCCGAGAACCAGGAGGCCGTGGTCGCCCAGCAACTCGCCGAGAACTGGCCGGAGATCGTGCAGGCGGGCGCGTCCGCGTTCGGGAACGTCGACAACATGGTGGTGCTCAACGGTGCCGACGGCATGGCGGACATGTTCGCCAAGGCGCTCACCATGGGCGGCACGGGCCTCGGTCTGGCCCGCCAGCTGCTCGCGTCCATGAACCAGAACGGGCAGGCACCGGCCGGTGCTTCGGCCCTGAACGGGGTCGCGCCGCAGCCGCCGGCGCAGAAGGTGCCCGTGCAGGAGAGCTAGCCGACAGCGCGCACGGGGGTACCCCTTAGGGTGCCCCCGTGACTGCGTTTACCGATGAGAACGTCCCCGGCCGCTTCGGCGCCACCGCCACCACCGAGGCCGACCCCCGCGAGGTGGGCCGGGTGCGCACCGAGTACGCGCCCGCGCACGACGGCGACCCGGACCCCGGGGAGATCGTGTGGACCTGGGTGCCCTTCGAGGAGAACGACGGGCGGGGCAAGGACCGGCCCGTGCTGGTGGTGGCCAGGGAGGCGGCCGGGACCGTCCTCGCCGTGCAGCTGTCCAGCAAGCGGCACGACGGCGACCGCGAGTGGGTGCCGATCGGCAGCGGCCCCTGGGACAGGTCGGGCCGCGATTCCTGGGTGGACGTGGACCGCGTCCTGCGGCTGCACGAGGACGGCATGCGCCGGGAGGCGTGCGCGCTGGACCGCGGCCGGTTCAACCTGGTCAGGCAGCGGCTGCACGAGCGCTACGGCTGGACCTGAAAGGTCTTCTCGAAGGCCGCCCGCACCACGTGACCCGGCGTGCGGTCGAGGACCCCGAACACCACGTGCTCGAAGGCCGTCGCGAACTTCCCGCCGGGCCGCAACAGCGCGTGGAAGGCTCCCGCCACCTGCGCCGGGTCGTTCTGGAAGACCCCGCACCCCCACGCCCCGAGCACCAGCTGCCGGTAGCCCTCGGCCGCGGCGACCTCCAGCACCCGCTCGGCGCGGACGGCCAGGGTCCGCGGCAGCTCGCCGGCCCGCTCCGGCGCCGTACGCCGGACGACGCCCGCGTTGGGCGCGGCGGCGGTGAGGAAGCCGCAGAGGTAGGGCTCGTCCAGGAGCCGGCCGCGGTCGTCGCGGAAGACGGGCACGGCCGGTGAGTGGATGACACGGTCCGTGTAGAACGGGTCGCGATGGGCCCGGTGGTGGTCGTAGAAGTCCCGGGTCTCCCGCACGCACGCGTACAGCGCGGAGGCCCGGCACAGGGCCTCCTCCTGGGCCTGGGCGCCGTTGAGGTAGCCGCCGCCGGGGTTGCGGGCCGAGGCGAAGTTCAGGACGGCCGGGGTGCCGCCGAGCCGGCGCGCGGCCTCCAGGCTGCTCTCGCCGGTGACCTCGACGGACAGCTCCGCCGGTGTCCAGGACGGCACGGCCACCGGTTGCGGCCCGTACATCCGCGTACCGGCCCGGGCGGCCTCGGTGTGTGCCCCGACGGACACCTCGCGGCCGTCGGGGAGGCGATAGAAACCGGCCTCGACGATCTGTTCCGTCTGCTGGGCGATCCCGCGCAGGCGCGCGCTCATGGCGCCACCCCCGTGGGCGCCACGCTCGCGCGCCGTGCGCGCTCCCCCGTCGTGCTCATACAGGCATCGTGGGCGATGCTGGTCCTACGGTGCAACGGAGTTTCCCGGCCTCGAGAACACCCAGGAAACGCGCAGGAAACGGAGATCGTCAGCCCCGATTGCGGCAATGTGCACCCTTGTGCGAATCGCTTCGAGGGTTTTGGGTGGGACGAGCGATGCCGGTCCGGCCAACATCATCCGGGCCGGCGGCATGGTGGAATCTCAGGAGGATCCCGACATGTCCGATTCGGTTACCGACTGTAGCGACTGTACGGAGCCCCGCACCGCTCTGTCCGCCGCCGAGGTGGAGGCCCTGGTCAGGGGCATCTGCTTCAAGACCGGACCGCCCCGCACCGTCGGGGTAGAGGTGGAATGGCTCGTCCACGAGCTGCGCACACCGCAGCTCCCCGTCACACCCGAACGACTCGAAGCGGCCTACGCCGCACTGCGGACCGTGCCCCTGAGCTCGGCACTCACCGTCGAGCCCGGCGGCCAGCTGGAACTCAGCTCGCCGCCCGCCGCCTCCCTGATGGAGTGCGTCGGCACCGTCTCCGCCGACCTCGACGCCGTCCGTACGGCGCTCGCCGGGCATGGTCTCGGCCTCGTCGGCGTCGGCCACGACCCCTGGCACTCGCCCCGCAGATATCTCCACGAACCCCGCTACGACGCCATGGAGGCGTGCCTCGACCGCACCGGCCCGGCCGGCCGGGCGATGATGTGCACCTCCGCGTCCGTGCAGGTCTGCCTGGACGCCGGCTACGAGGAACCGGGCCCGCTCGGGCACGGCCGGCGCTGGTGGCTGGCGCATCAGCTGGGCGCGGTCCTGGTCGCCGCGTTCGCCAACTCCCCGCTGGTCGGCCGGGAGCCCACCGGCTGGCTCTCCACCCGGCAGCTGCTGTGGATGGAGATCGGCGCGGGCCGCGCGGGCGCTCCCCCGCTGGAGGGCGACCCCCGGGCCGCCTGGGCGCGGCATGTGCTCGACGCGCCGGTGATGTGCATACGGCAGGACGGCGGGGCCTGGGACGTCCCGGACGGCATGACCTTCCGTGACTGGACCCGCTCCGGCGTGCCGAGGCCGCCGACCCGCGAGGATCTCGACTACCACCTCACCACCCTCTTCCCGCCGATCCGACCGCGCGGCCACATCGAGCTGCGCATGATGGACGCCCAGCCCGGCGAGGACGGCTGGATCGTGCCGCTCGCGGTGACGACGGCGCTGTTCGACGACCCGGAGGCGGCCGAGACCGCCTACCGCGCGGTGAAGCCGCTGGCGGAGCGGTCGCTGGGGCTGCCGGCCCCGCACAACCCGCTGTGGCTGGACGCGGCGCGCACCGGCCTCGCCGACCCGGAACTGCACGACGTGGCCGTCCAGTGCTTCACGGCCGCCGTGGACGCCCTGCCGAGGCTCGGCGCGACCGACGAGGTCCAGGACGCGGTCGCCGCGTATCTGGAGCGCTACGTCCGCCAGGGCCGCTGCCCCGCCGACGACATGCTGGACCGGCTGCACGGCAGAGACCTCGCCGGCGGTCCGTCGGCCCCGCCGCACGGCGAGAACCTCGCCGACGATCCACTGGCCCTGCCGCACGGGAAGGACCTCCGCACATGACCGACGACGCCGAGACGCTCCGCGTACGGGCGCTGACCACCCTCACCACGGCCCGCGACCGCACGACGCTGCTGACCAGCTGCGTCGACGACCCCGACCTCACCGCCCAGCACTCGCCGCTGATGTCCCCGCTGGTGTGGGACCTCGCCCACATCGGCAACCAGGAGGAGCTGTGGCTGCTGCGGGGGGTCGCGGGCCGGGAGGCGATGCGCCCGGAGATCGACGGCCTGTACGACGCGTTCGAGCACCCGCGCGCGGAACGGCCGAAGCTGCCGCTGCTGCCGCCCGCCGAGGCCCGGCGGTACGCGGCGGAGGTGCGCGGCAGGGTCCTCGACCTGCTGGAGTCGACCGCCTTCCACGGCACCCGGCTCACCGAGGCCGGTTTCGCCTTCGGGATGATCGCCCAGCACGAACAGCAGCACGACGAGACGATGCTGATCACCCATCAGCTCCGCACCGGCCCGCCGGCCCTCACCGCACCCGACCCGAAACCGGCGTCCCTGCACACCGGCCCGGCCGAAGTCCTCGTCCCCGGCGGCCCGTTCACGATGGGCACCTCCGACGAGCCCTGGGCGCTGGACAACGAACGCCCCGCGCACCGGCGCGAGGTGGCGCCGTACTGGATCGACACCGCTCCGGTCACCAACGAGGCGTACCAGGAGTTCATCGAGGACGGCGGCTACCGGCTCGACAAGTGGTGGTCACCGGCCGGCTGGGCACACATCCGGGAGCACGGCATCGACGCCCCGCTGTTCTGGCGCCGGGACGGCGATCAGTGGCTGCGCCGCAGGTTCGGCGTCACCGAGGTCGTCCCGCCCGACGAGCCGGTGGTGCACGTGAGTTGGTACGAGGCCGACGCGTACGCCCGCTGGGCCGGGCGGCGGCTGCCCACGGAGGCCGAGTGGGAGAAGGCGGCCCGCCACGACCCCACCAGTGACCGCTCGATGCGCTACCCGTGGGGCGACGCGGATCCCGCGCCCGAGCACGCCAACCTCGGCCAGCGTCATCTGCGCCCGGCCCCGGCGGGCAGCTACCCGGAAGGCGAGTCCCCGCTGGGTGTGCGCCAGTTGATCGGCGACGTGTGGGAGTGGACGGCGAGCGACTTCCTGCCGTACCCCGGATTCCAGGCGTTTCCGTACAAGGAGTACTCGGAGGTGTTCTTCGGCCCCGAGTACAAGGTGCTGCGCGGCGGTTCGTTCGCCGTGGACGCGGTGGCCTGCCGGGGGACGTTCCGCAACTGGGACTACCCGATCCGGCGGCAGATCTTCTCCGGCTTCCGCACCGCCCGGTCCGCGGAGGGCGTCTGATGTGCCGTCACCTGGCCTATCTGGGCCCCGAGGAGCCGCTCGGCAGCCTCCTGGTGGCGCCGCCGCACGGTCTGTACCGGCAGTCGTGGGCGCCCCGGCGCCAGCGGTACGGCACCGTCAACGCCGACGGCTTCGGGGTCGGTTGGTACGCGCCGGGCGACCTGGTGCCGGCGCGCTACCGCCGGGCGGGCCCGATCTGGGCGGACCAGTCCTTCGCCGACCTGGCGAGGGTGGTCCGCACCGGCGCCCTCCTCGCCGCCGTCCGGGACGCGACCCTGTCCGGCGCCGACGCCGAGGCCGCGGCGGCGCCCTTCGCGAGCGGGCCGTGGCTCTTCAGCCACAACGGCGCCGTCAAGGGCTGGCCCCGCTCCCTGACCCCTTTGACGCAGACCCTTCCGGCAGCGGACCTACTGGCGATGGAGGCCCGCAACGACTCGGCGTTCGTGTGGGCGCTGGTCCTCGCCCGGCTCCGGGCGGGCGACGAGGAGGGGCAGGCGCTGGCCGACACCGTCCTGGAGGTCGCCGAGGCGGCCCCCGGGTCCCGCCTCAACCTCCTCCTCACCAACGGCGAGTCCGTCGTCGCGACCACCTGGGGCGACACCCTCTGGTATCTGGCCGGCCCCGGCCGCGGCACCGTGGTGGCCTCCGAGCCCTACGACGACGATCCGCGCTGGCAGGAGGTCCCCGACCGCACACTGCTCGCGGCCGGCGGCACGGACGTGCTGCTGACGCCGCTCAAGGAGCCCTCCGTGGAATCGCTGAAGGAGCCCCGCACGTGAGCCCGTTCCGCCTGACCCGCACCCTGCCCGAGGACGCCACCGAGGCCGCCCTGCGCGCCGACGTCCTGAACGGCCTGACCCGCACCCCGAAGACGCTCCCGCCGAAGTGGTTCTACGACGCCCATGGCAGCGAACTCTTCGATCGGATCACCGAGTTGCCGGAGTACTACCCGACCCGCGCGGAACGGGAGATCCTCGTCGCCCGCGCCGCCGAGATCGCGGCGGCCACCGAGGCCCGCACTCTCGTCGAACTGGGCTCCGGCTCCTCGGAGAAGACGCGGTACCTCATCGACGCGCTCACGGGGCTGCACACGTACGTCCCGGTCGACGTCAGCGAGAGCGCGCTCGCCCAGGCCGGTCACGCCCTCATCGCCGAGCGGCCGTCGCTGAGCGTGCACGCGCTCATCGCCGACTTCACGGCCGAGCTGGTCCTGCCCGAGACGCCGGGCCCGCGCCTGGTCGCCTTCCTCGGCGGCACGATCGGCAACCTGCTGCCGGCCGAGCGGAAGGCGTTCCTGGCCTCGGTCCGCGCCCTGCTCTCCCCCGGCGACGCCCTGCTGCTCGGCACGGATCTCGTCAAGGACGAGAAGGTGCTGGTCAGGGCGTACGACGACGCGGCGGGCGTGACGGCCGCGTTCAACAAGAACGTCCTCACGGTCGTCGACCGGGAGCTGGACGCCGACTTCGATCCGGCCGCCTTCGACCATGTGGCGCTGTGGGACGCGCAGAGCGAGTGGATCGAGATGCGGCTGCGCTCCCGTACCGCGCAGTCCGTGAAGATTCCCGCCCTGGACCTCGCCGTCGACTTCGAGGCGGGCGAGGAACTGCACACGGAGATCTCGGCCAAGTTCCGGAGGGAGGGAGTGCGGTCCGAACTGGCCGCCGCTGGGCTGGAGTTGTCCCACTGGTGGACGGACGACGAGGGCCGCTTCGCGTTGTCGCTGAGCCGGGTGTGATGACGGACGGCTCGCGCTCGGCCGTCGCCTGGGGCACGGTGGATCCATGACGAATCACACCTATCGGGTGACCGAGATCGTCGGC
>JABFXD010000577.1 GCA_013361925.1 Streptomyces sp.
GCGAACCCCCGCCGTGCCAGATAGTCGGCGAACGGCGTGATGTGCCGTCGGTCGTACGGCGCCCGCCACGCGCCGCCGTGCAACACGACCACCAGCGGAGCGAGCACCCCCGCCGGGATCTCACCCTTCGGAGCGTAGAAGTCGATCACCTGGTCGGGGTGGTCGCCGTACGCGGAACTGACGTCGGGGTCGACGGGCGGGTGGGAGAACGCCGACTCCTCCTCGGCGGCGGCCCGGGCTGCTGCGGAGTCGTCGGGCATGCTCCAACCTCTCAGCGATAAAACGCATTTGGACGAGAATTCGACTGTAGGCGGGGACGGTATCAGGCCCGTGACGTGCGCGGACACACGCATGTCACGCTCGGTGAGGGTTAAACGGTTCTGCTGTTTCGTTACGCTGAGCCCGTCGAAGCCCGGGTGGAAGCCCGCGTCGAAGACCGTCCCGTACGACAGCCCCCACAACCGTCCCCATGGAGGCCGATATGTCCGCCGAACCCGGCACCGTACGTCCCGGAGGGCGTACCGCCCGTGTCCGCGCGGCCGTGCTCCAGGCGGCCGGTGACGTCCTCGCCGAGCACGGGTTCGCGCATCTCGACCTGGCCGACGTGGCCCGCCGGGCCGAGGTCGGCAAGACCACCGTCTACCGGCGCTGGGGCTCGGTGACCGGTCTGGTCGCCGACCTCCTCGCCGACATGGCCGAGCAGTCGCTGCCGCGCGAGGACACCGGCACCGTGCTGGGCGACCTCCGCGCCAACGCCCGTCTCGTGCAGCGCACCCTCGCCGATCCCCGCCAAGGCGCCCTGTTCCGCGCGGTGATCGCCGCCGCGACCTGCGACGAACGCACGGCACAGGCCCTACGACGGTTCTACGACATCCGGGTCGCCGAGTGGGCGCCCTGCGTTCAACAGGGGGTCGAGCGTGGGGAGTTGCCGCCGGGGACGGACGCCGAGGACGTCGTACGAGCCGTGTCCGCACCGCTCTACTACGCGCTGCTGACCACCGGAACGGCCCCGACCCCCGCCGCCGCCGAACGCGCGGCACAAGCCGCTCACGCCGCCGCGACAGCAGGGGTCTACACGGGCCGCAGGGAGGACTAAGGCCGGCCCAGCACATCCCCCAACACCCGTGCCGCCCGCTCCACTTCACCGAAGCCGACATACAGCGGCGTGAATCCGAACCGCAGCACGTCCGGGTGCCGGAAGTCGCCGACCACGCCCCGCGCGATCAGCTCCTTCATGACCTCCCCGGCGTCGTCGCACCGCAACGCGACCTGGCTGCCGCGCTCCGCGTGGGCCACCGGCGTCACCGACTCCACGCGTCCCGCGGGCGCGTACGCGGCCACGCACTCCAGGAAGAAGTCGGTCAGGGCAAGGGACTTGGCCCGTACCGCCTCGATGGAGACGCCGTCCCAGACCTCAAGTGCCGCCTCCAGGGCCAGCATCGAGAGGATGTCCGGCGTACCGACCCGGCCGCGCACCGCGCCCGCCGCCGGTTCGTACGCGGACCGCATGCCGAAGGGCTCCGCGTGCGAGTTCCAGCCGGGCAGCGGGGAGTCGAAGCGGTCCTGGAGGTCGTGCCGGACATACAGGTACGCCGGTGAACCCGGGCCGCCGTTCAGGTACTTGTAGGTGCAGCCGACCGCCAGGTCGACCCCGTGCTCGTCCAGCCCGACCGGCAGCGCGCCCGCGCTGTGGCACAGGTCCCAGACCGCCACCGCCCCCGCCGCGCGCACGGCGGCGGTCAGCGACGGCAGGTCGTGCAGCCGGCCCGTGCGGTAGTCGACGTGGTTCAGCAGCACGGCCGCCGTACGGTCGCCCAGCACCCCGGGCACCTCCGCCGGTGTCACCGGGATCAGCGTGCACCCGGTCATCCGCGCCGCCGACTCGGCGATGTACCCGTCCGTGGGGAAGGTCGTGGCATCGACGACGATCTCGTCCCGGCCGGAACCGGGCCCACCCGCGATCCGCACCGCCGCCACAAGCGCCTTGAAGACATTGACACTTGTCGAGTCGCCGACCACGATCTGCCCGGCCGCCGCCCCCACCAGCGGAGCGATCCGGTCGCCGATCCGCTCGGGCGCCGTCCACCAGCCGCTCTCGTCCCAGGACCGGATGCGCAGCTCGCCCCACTGGCGGCGTACGACATCCTCCACGCGCCCCGGGACGGCGGCCGGGAGCGCGCCCAGCGAGTTGCCGTCCAGGTACACGACCTCGTCGAGCACGAACTTCCCGCGCACGTCCGCCAGTTCGTCACCGGCGTCGAGCTTCTCCGCCCGCATCACGAACTCAGACATGCGACCGCGCCGTCCACAGCTCGGGGAACACGTTCTTCTGCGCCCGCTTCTCCAGCCACGCCACCCCGGCGGAGCCGCCCGTGCCCGCCTTGGCGCCCATCGCGCGCCGGGTGGCCACCAGATGGTCGTTGCGCCAGCGCCACACCAGCTCGGCGACGTCCGTCAACGCCTCGCCCAGCCGGGCGAGTTCGGCGTTGCCGTCACCGGAGTAGAGGGCGGTCCAGACGGACTCGACCTCCGCCGACGGCTCGTACCGCAGCGACACGTCACGCGTCAGCACGGCGGCCGGGATCGCGTGCCCGCGGCGCGCCAGCAGCCGCAGCACCTCGTCGTACAGGCTCGGCTCGTGCAGCGCCTTCTCCAGCTCGGCGTGCACCCGCGGGGCGCCCCGGTGCGGCACCAGCATGGACGCCGACTTCTCGCCGAGCAGGAACTCCATCCGCCGGTACATCGCCGACTGGAAGCCGGAGCCCTCACCGAGCGCGGCCCGGTAGGAGTTGAACTGGGCCGGGGTGAGCTGGCCGAGCGGCCGCCAGGAGGCGTTCAGCGCCTCCAGCTCCCGTACGGAACGCTTCAGCGCGTCGACCGCGACGGGCACGTCGTCGGAGCGCAGCGCCCGGGCCGCGGTCTCCCACTCATGGACGATGACCGTGAACCACAGCTCCATCACCTGGGTCGTGACCAGGAAGACCATCTCTCCGGGATCGTCGGAGAGGGTGTGCTGGAGGTGGGTGAGCACGTCCGCCTTGACGTAGTCCTCGTACGGCGTCGTGCCTTCGAAGTCGAGATGCGGGGTCTCGGGCTCCTGCGTTTCATGAGCCTCGTGGGACATCGCTGTCTCCTGTTGTGTACTCCGGGTAGCGGTCCGCCCCTGCCGTTACCGACACGGGGGCCCCGGTCCCCAAACGAATCCTCAGCCGTCACCCCCGA
>JABFXD010000555.1 GCA_013361925.1 Streptomyces sp.
GCCTCGATCTGCTTGCGGGACTTGATGCCGACCTCCTTCAGGCGCTTGCCCTTGGGGCCGATGATGATGCCCTTCTGGCTGGGGCGCTCGATGTAGACGAAGGCGTGGATGTCGAGGAGGGGCTTGTCGGCGGGGCGGTCCTCGCGGGGGAGCATCTCCTCGACGACGACGGCGATGGAGTGCGGCAGCTCGTCGCGCACGCCCTCCAGCGCGGCCTCGCGGATCAGCTCCGCGATCATGACCTGCTCCGGCTCGTCGGTGAGGTCACCCTCGGGGTACAGGGCGGGCCCCTCCGGCAGCAGCGGGACCAGCAGGTCCGCCAGCAGATCCACCTGCTTGTTCGCCGTCGCCGACACCGGCACGATCTGCGCCCACTCGATCCCCAGCTCCTTGCCCAGCTGGTCGATGGCGATCAGCTGCTCGGCGAGGGCCTTGGAGGAGACGAGGTCCGTCTTCGTGACGATCGCGACCTTCGGCGACTTCTTGATCCCGGCGAGTTCCTTCGCGATGAAGCGGTCACCGGGACCGATCTTCTCGTTCGCCGGCAGGCAGAAGCCGATCACGTCGACCTCGGCCCAGGTCGTACGGACCACGTCGTTGAGCCGCTCGCCGAGCAGCGTGCGCGGCTTGTGCAGCCCCGGGGTGTCCACCAGGATCAGCTGGGCGTCCTCCCGGTGCACGATCCCGCGCACCGTGTGCCGGGTGGTCTGCGGCTGGTCGGCGGTGATCGCCACCTTCTGCCCGACCAGAGCGTTCGTGAGGGTGGACTTGCCCGCGTTGGGGCGGCCAACGAAGCAGGCGAAGCCGGCGCGATGGGGAGCCCCGGACGGCTCAGACGGCTCGGATGACTGACTACGAACGCTCATGGCGCCCATTCTCCCTGATCCACAGAGCCCTGCCGTACAACAGACCGATCACCGCCCCGCACGTGAGCTTCCGGAAACCCTCACGCAACGAAACCTCGCCGAAACACACCCGTACACATCCGGAAACGCACGCCGGTGACCCTCTGACGAGCCCCCACCTCGTTGGAGACCCCCGTGACCCTCGCCGCCACGCAGGCCGCAGCGCACATCGACACCGGCGACACCGCCTGGCTGCTCGCCGCCACCGCCCTCGTCCTGCTGATGACCCCGGGCCTGGCCCTCTTCTACGGCGGCATGGTCCGCACGAAGAGCGTCCTCAACATGCTGATGATGAGCTTCGTGTCGATCGCGCTGGTGACGGTGGTGTGGCTGGCGGCCGGCTACTCCCTGGCCTTCGGCGACGACGCCTTCCAAGGCCTCGTCGGGAACCTCGACCACGCCGGCATGGCGGGCCTCGGCCCCGACAGCGTCCAGGGCACGGTCCCCACCCTCCTCTTCGCCACCTTCCAGCTCACCTTCGCGATCATCACGGCGGCCCTGGTCAGCGGCGCGGTCGCGGACCGCGCGAAGTTCGGGGCGTGGCTGGTCTTCGTCCCCGTCTGGGCGCTCCTCGTATACGTTCCCGTCGCCCACTGGGTCTGGGGCCCCGGCGGCTGGATCCTCGACAAGCTGGGCGCGCTGGACTTCGCGGGCGGTCTGCCGGTCGAGATCACCTCCGGCGCCTCGGGCCTCGCCCTGTGCCTGGTGCTCGGCCCGCGGCTCGGCTTCAAGAAGGACGCGATGCGTCCGCACAACCTCCCGATGGTCGTGCTGGGCGCCGGCCTCCTCTGGTTCGGCTGGTTCGGCTTCAACGCGGGTTCGGCGCTCGGCGCGAACGGCCTCGCCGCGGCGGCCTTCCTCAACACCCTCGCGGCGGGCTGCACGGGCCTGCTGGGCTGGCTGTTCGTGGAGCAGAAGCGCGACGGCCACCCCACCACGCTGGGCGCCGCGTCCGGCGCGGTCGCGGGCCTGGTCGCGATCACCCCGTCCTGCGGCTCGGTCTCCCTCCTCGGCGCCCTCGTCGTCGGCCTCGCCGCGGGCGTGATCTGCTCCTACGCGGTGAGCTGGAAGTTCCGGTTCGACTACGACGACTCGCTCGACGTCGTGGGCGTCCACCTGGTCGGCGGCATCGTCGGCACCCTCCTCATCGGCGTCTTCGCGGTCGAGGAGATGACCGGCGGCACCGAGGGTCTGCTGTACGGCGGTGGCCTCACCCAGCTCGGCAAGCAGCTGGTGGCCGTGGTCGCCGTAGGGGCGTACGCCTTCCTCATGACGTACGGGATCGGCAAGCTGCTCGACCGTACGATCGGCTTCCGCGCGAGCGAGGAGCAGGAGCACACCGGCCTGGACCTTACGGTGCACGCCGAGACCGCATACGATCACGGCGTCCTGGGCCACGGCGCCCCGGTCAGCGCGTCCTCCGTCCACTCCGCCCAGAAGGCCAAGACCCAGGCATGAAGCTCATCACCGCGATCGTCAAGCCCTACCGCCTCGACGAGGTGAAGACCGCTCTCCAGGAGCTGGGCATCCACGGCCTGACCGTGAGCGAGGCCAGCGGCTACGGCCGTCAGCGCGGCCACACCGAGGTGTACCGCGGCGCCGAGTACCAGGTCGACCTGGTCCCGAAGGTCCGCATCGAGGTCGTCGTCGAGGACGCCGACTCCGACGCCGTCATCGACGCGATCGTCAAGGCCGCGCAGACGGGGAAGATCGGGGACGGAAAGGTCTGGGCCCTGCCGGTCGAGACGGTCGTACGCGTGCGGACGGGCGAACGCGGCCCCGACGCGCTCTGACCACGAGGACGACGCCCACCACCACGACTACCGCCAGCACCACCGCCATCAGCCACGGCAGCGCGAGAAACGAGGCGGCGGCGGACTCGCGGGTGTCCTTCGCGCTCGCCGTGAGCGTCACCTCGCCCCAGTCCAGCTGGGGCGCGCCCCGCCACGGCTCGGTCAGCCGGACGCTCTGCCCGGGCAGCAGCTCGGAGGGGATCCTCGTCAGGTCGCGGGCGAGGAGCGTACGGCCGAAAAGGCCCGTCGCGCGCAGCTCCACCTTCGGGTTCAGGGTGACGTTGCCGGTGTTGTGCAGGGTGTACGAGATCGTCGCGGCGCTGTCGCCCAGTCCCGGCACGAGCGGCTGGTGGTGGCCGACCCGGACGTCCTCGACGGAGATCGCGGGCAGCGTCGGCCCGCCGACCCGCAGATAGACGCGGGCGGCGACGGCCCGCTGGACGCCGAGCGCCACGGAACCGTCGCCCCGGTCGATCCGCTCGTCCAGCGCCACGATCGCACCGGCGTGATC
>JABFXD010000725.1 GCA_013361925.1 Streptomyces sp.
GTGTACCAGGCAGGCGGTGCGTAGTCGATGGTGAACTCGCCCGTCATCTCGCTGGCGGACTCCGCGTCGGGCTGGTCATCGCCGGGTGTGGCCCAGCCCCCGCGGATCCCGTCCCGATCGCTGCTCACAATTCCTCCTGGTGTGGTCGAGCACCCTCATACCGTGCTAGGGGCGACCTGTTCTTGTCGTCTTCTAGTCGTCCGAAGTCGTTCGAGGTCGTCCGCTCCACCGGACTCTCCCCCTGGGACGCCGACGCCCGGTCCACGGGTTCTGGCGTCGCGCCCGGTACCAGCCTAATCACCACAAGCCCCACCCCGGCAGGCCCGTCCACCCCTGAGCGAGGGTCCACTGCGTCACAACCTGCCCAGAAGTGCCGTACACAGCTTTCGCATCCGTGAGGAAAAGGGGCGATGTTCGTGAATACCCCGAACATAAACGGAAGGTGACGGCGGACGAGCCCGCGCCCTCCCGAAGCGCCTTGCCCCGCAAGGCCGTTGACCGGAACGGTGATCCACCCCGCTCCCGGGCCGTGGCCGGCCGACGGGCATAGTGGGCCCTTCTCAGGTCACGAACAGAAAGGGCGCTTCCGCGTGAGCTTCGGCCCGCCTCCCTCGATCTACACCCAATCCGCACTCGCGGCGGACACCGCGCGCAAGCGCCGCCGGACGAAACTGCTGGGCGCGGTGGCGGTCGTCGTGGCCCTCCTCGTGCTGGCCGGAGGCGGCTGGTTCCTCGCGTCCGGCGACGACGCCGCCCCCGTCGACGCCAAGGGGCCGGTCGTACAGAGCCCCGACGCGATCAGGGAGACGACCGAGAAGGTCCCCGGCTCGCCCGAGGGGCAGCTGATGATCGAGCACGACGAGGAGAACCTCGCCAAGACCAACGACGCCAGCCCCCGTTACGCGCCCGGCACCTGGGCCACCGACAAGGTCATGGTCAAGGGCGTCGCCAGCCGACTGGAGGGCTACAACATCGCCCTCGACGCCGACGAGAAGGCCTGGACGCTGAAGCTGGACGGCCACCTCTGCGCCACCAGCCGGCACGTCACCGCGGACGGCCGTACCGCCGTCGTCATCCAGCCCCCGCGGCCCAAGGGCTCGGACAAGGACGGCGTCTGCGACCAGGTGGTGTTCGTCGACCTGAACACCGGCAAGAAGCTGTGGCAGAAGCAGATGCCGGCCGCGAACTCCGCCTTCGTCACCAACACCAACCTCACCCTGACCAAGGGCGTCGTCGCCGTCGCCTGGGGGCAGGGCTCGGTGGCGTACGACATGAGGACCGGCGCGAAGCTGTGGAACAGCGCGCTCGGCGACGAGTGCCAGGACAAGGCCTTCGCCGGTGGCCGCGCCCTGCTGGCCCTGCGCAGCTGTGGTTCGCTGCCCGACGTCAGGTTCCAGGTGCAGAAGGTCGACCCGCGCACCGGCAAGCCCCTGTGGACGTACCGCGTCTCCAGCGGCATCCAGACCGTCTACCTGCCCTCCGCCGACCCGCCGGTCCTCGCCCTCGCGGCGGGCGACAGCACGGTCACCGACGTGATCACCCTCGACGACCAGGGCAAGTACCGCACCACCATCCCCCTCGACGACTACGACGCGAAGTGCGGTGAGCGCTACTTCGGGATGTCCTTCTTCGGCGAGTACGAGAACTGCGACGGCATCGTCGTGGGCCGCACCCAGGCGTACATCCTGAGCAAGGAGAACATCGCCACCGGCGAGCCCTCCGACTGGATCGTGGCGTTCGACCTCGCGACCGGCAGGACCGCGGGCAAGTTCGAGGGCCGTGAGCTCCAGAAGGTCCACCCCCTCCGGATGAGCGGCGACGACCTGCTGATCTATCGCCGCGGCGCGGGTGCCGTGGCCCCGGCGGCGGTGGTCCGCTGGAACCCGCGCACGGACCGGGAGACCCCGCTCCTGCTCTTCACGCTCCCCGAGGACGACGACTCCGAGCTCAGCGACCCGGAACAGTCCGACATCCTCTACCAGCACGGCCGCGCCTTCTTCGGCAAGCGGGAACTGGTCCACGACGACAAGTACCCCACCGACCCCGTGCTGATGGCCGTGGCGATCGGGAGCGCGGGGCTGAAGCACTGAGAGACGTCCTCAAGACGAGGGGAGGGGCGGCACGCGCGCGTACCGCCCCTCACTCCTCACTCAGCGCCTACTCCGCGGATTCCTCCGGCGCCGGCTGAAGATCGAACTCCCCGTCCCGCGCGCCGAGCACGAAGGCCGTCCACTCCGCCTCCGTGTAGCGCAGCACGGTGTCCGGGTCGAGCGAGGACCGCATGGCCACGGCGCCCTCGGGCAGGTAGGCGATCTCGACCCGCTCCTCGTGCTCCTCCGTGCCCGGCGCGCAGTGCCACTCGACGCCGGAGATGTCGAGGGCGTAGAGCTCGTCCCGCTCCCGCTCCTTGCGCGCCTTGATCTCCTCTGCCGTCTCCGCCATGTCCGGCGACCCCTTCCCGACGTCCTACGATCCGAGCTCACCCTAGTGGCCCCATCCGTCCCGACGGGGTGGTTCGGAAAGCGGGCGAAGGTGCCCACCTGGGCCTGGTACCCTGAGTGACGGCCGTTTGTGTACGCACCCCCGGAGTCCCTCGAAGGACCCTGGAGGCCGCGCCCAGCGGATCCCCGCCTCCCGAGTAACGGAAGCTCCCCCGAGACAAAGACCGGGGGCACTCGGTGGCCATTCAAAGACTACGAGGAGTACGCGTGCCGCTCGACGCCGCTACGAAGAAGCAGATCATCAGCGAGTTCGGTCAGAAGGAGGGCGACACCGGCTCCCCCGAGGTCCAGGTCGCCATGCTGTCGCGCCGGATCTCGGACCTGACCGAGCACCTCAAGACCCACAAGCACGACCACCACTCCCGTCGTGGTCTGCTGATCCTGGTGGGTCAGCGTCGCCGCCTTCTCCAGTACCTGGCGAAGAAGGACATCCAGCGCTTCCGTGCGCTGGTCGACCGCCTCGGCATCCGCCGTGGTGCGGCGGGCGCCAAGTAAGACGCCGTGAAGGGGGCGGTTCCCGAAACGATCGGGGGCCGCTCCCTTTGCGTATGTATGGAAACGTGCGGAGTGTCATACCCGCTTTGTAGTGTGGTAGCACGACGCAACACCACGCAGTATCACGAGGAGGAGCGCACCTCGCCGCCGCCGGTCCTCGGTAGTGGCCCCCGGGCATTGTGAACCCGGGTGCTTCGATCGAAGACCGGCCCGCACCAGACGGAGCGCTTCTCCGCCCACGTCCCCCCACCACACGGGTGGATGGGACAAAAGACGAACGCAGACGAAAGTAACGGAGAAACCGCTAGTGGAGAACGAGACCCACTACGCCGAGGCCGTCATCGACAACGGCACCTTCGGCACCCGCACCATCCGCTTCGAGACGGGCCGCCTGGCCAAGCAGGCCGCCGGCTCCGCCGTGGCGTACCTGGACGACGACACCATGGTGCTGTCGGCCACCACCGCCTCCAAGAACCCCAAGGACCAGCTCGACTTCTTCCCCCTGACGGTGGACGTCGAGGAGCGGATGTACGCCGCCGGCAAGATCCCCGGCAGCTTCTTCCGCCGTGAGGGCCGCCCCTCCGAGGACGCCATCCTCACCTGCCGCCTCATCGACCGCCCGCTGCGCCCGTCCTTCAAGAAGGGCCTGCGCAACGAGATCCAGGTCGTCGCCACGATCATGGCGCTCAACCCCGACCACCTGTACGACGTCGTGGCGATCAACGCCGCCTCCGCGTCCACCCAGCTGGCCGGTCTGCCCTTCTCCGGCCCGATCGGCGGCGTCCGCGTCGCGCTGATCAACGGCCAGTGGGTGGCCTTCCCGACGCACTCCGAGCTCGAGGACGCCGTCTTCGACATGGTCGTCGCGGGCCGCACCCTGGAGGACGGCGACGTCGCGATCATGATGGTCGAGGCCGAGGCCACCGAGAAGACCATCCAGCTGGTCAAGGGCGGCGCCGAGGCCCCGACCGAGGAGGTCGTCGCCGCCGGTCTGGAAGCCGCGAAGCCCTTCATCAAGGTCCTCTGCAAGGCCCAGGCCGACCTCGCCTCCAAGGCCGCCAAGCCGACCGGCGAGTTCCCGATCTTCCTCGACTACCAGGACGACATCCTGGAGGCGCTCTCCGCCGCCGTCCGCCCGGAGCTCGCCTCCGCGCTGACCATCGCCGGCAAGCAGGAGCGCGAGTCCGAGCTGGACCGCGTCAAGGCGCTCGCCGCCGAGAAGCTCCTGCCGGAGTTCGAGGGCCGCGAGAAGGAGATCTCCGCCGCGTACCGCTCGCTGACCAAGACCCTGGTCCGTGAGCGCGTCATCAAGGAGAAGAAGCGCATCGACGGCCGCGGTGTCACCGACATCCGCACCCTGGCCGCCGAGGTCGAGGCCATCCCGCGCGTGCACGGTTCCGCGCTGTTCGAGCGTGGCGAGACCCAGATCCTGGGCGTCACCACCCTCAACATGCTCCGCATGGAGCAGCAGCTGGACACCCTCTCCCCGGTGACCCGCAAGCGCTACATGCACAACTACAACTTCCCGCCGTACTCCACCGGCGAGACCGGCCGCGTCGGCTCCCCGAAGCGCCGCGAGATCGGCCACGGCGCCCTCGCCGAGCGCGCCCTGGTCCCGGTCCTGCCGACGCGCGAGGAGTTCCCCTACGCGATCCGCCAGGTCTCCGAGGCGCTGAGCTCCAACGGCTCGACGTCCATGGGCTCGGTCTGCGCCTCCACCATGTCGCTGCTGAACGCCGGTGTGCCGCTGAAGGCCCCCGTCGCCGGTATCGCCATGGGCCTGATCTCCCAGGAGATCGAGGGCGAGACGCACTACGTCACCCTCACCGACATCCTCGGTGCGGAGGACGCCTTCGGCGACATGGACTTCAAGGTCGCCGGCACCAAGGAGTTCGTGACCGCCCTCCAGCTCGACACCAAGCTGGACGGCATCCCGGCCTCCGTCCTGGCCGCCGCCCTCAAGCAGGCCCGTGACGCCCGCCTCCACATCCTCGACGTGATGATGGAAGCGATCGACACGCCGGACGAGATGTCCCCGAACGCGCCGCGGATCATCACCGTGAAGATCCCGGTCGACAAGATCGGTGAGGTCATCGGCCCCAAGGGCAAGATGATCAACCAGATCCAGGAGGACACCGGCGCCGAGATCACGATCGAGGACGACGGCACCATCTACATCGGTGCCGCCGACGGCCCGGCCGCCGAGGCCGCCCGCGCCACGATCAACGGCATCGCCAACCCGACCATGCCGGAGGTCGGCGAGCGCTACCTGGGTACGGTCGTCAAGACCACCACCTTCGGTGCGTTCGTGTCGCTGCTCCCGGGCAAGGACGGTCTGCTGCACATCTCGCAGATCCGCAAGCTCGCCGGCGGCAAGCGCGTGGAGAACGTCGAGGACGTGCTCGGCGTGGGCGCCAAGGTCCAGGTCGAGATCGCCGAGATCGACTCCCGCGGCAAGCTCTCCCTCATCCCCGTGATCGAGGGCGAAGAGGGCGACGACAAGAAGGACGACACCGACAAGTGACGTCGAGCAGCTCCACGGCGACGGCCCGCACCTCCTCGGAGGCGCGGGCCGTCGCCCGTACCCAAACGCTCATCAAGGGCACGAACGGCATCGGCACGGTCCGCAAGACCACCCTCCCGGGCGGCCTGCGCATCGTCACCGAGACACTGCCCTCGGTCCGCTCCGCGACCTTCGGCATCTGGGCCCACGTCGGCTCCCGCGACGAGACGCCGTCCCTGAACGGCGCCACGCACTACCTGGAGCACCTGCTCTTCAAGGGCACGACGCGGCGCTCCGCCCTGGACATCTCCTCGGCGCTCGACGCGGTCGGCGGCGAGATGAACGCGTTCACGGCGAAGGAGTACACGTGCTACTACGCGCGCGTGCTCGACACCGACCTGCCGCTCGCCATAGACGTCGTCTGCGACATGCTCACGGGCTCGCTGATCCTGGAAGAGGACGTCAACGTCGAGCGGGGCGCGATCCTCGAAGAGATCGCCATGACCGAGGACGACCCGGGCGACTGCGTGCACGACCTGTTCGCGCACACCATGTTCGGCGACAACCCCCTCGGCCGCCCGGTCCTCGGCACGGTCGACACGGTCAACGCCCTCACCGCCGACCGCATCCGCCGCTTCTACAAGAAGCACTACGACCCGACCCACCTGGTCGTGGCGGCCGCGGGCAACATCGACCACAACAAGGTCGTACGACAGGTCCGCGCGGCCTTCGAGAAGGCGGGCGCCTTCAGGAACGCCGAGGCGACCCCCATCGCCCCGCGCGACGGCCGCCGCACCATCCGCACCTCGGGCCGCGTCGAACTGCTCGGCCGCAAGACCGAGCAGGCCCATGTCGTCCTCGGCATGCCGGGCCTGGCCCGCACCGACGAGCGCCGCTGGGCGCTGGGCGTGCTGAACACGGCCCTGGGCGGCGGGATGTCCTCCCGTCTGTTCCAGGAGGTCCGCGAGAAGCGCGGCCTGGCCTACAGCGTGTACTCGTACACCTCGGGCTTCGCCGACTGCGGTCTCTTCGGCGTCTACGCCGGCTGCCGGCCCTCGCAGGTCCACGACGTGCTGAAGATCTGCCGCGACGAACTCGACCACGTCGCCGAGCACGGCCTGACCGACGACGAGATCGCCCGTGCAGTCGGCCAGCTCCGTGGCTCCACCGTCCTCGGCCTGGAGGACACCGGCGCGCTGATGAACCGCATCGGCAAGAGCGAGCTGTGCTGGGGCGAGCAGATGTCCGTCGACGACATGCTGACCCGGATCGCGTCGGTCACCCCGGACGACGTCCGCGCGGTCGCCCGCGAGATCCTGGGACAGCGGCCCTCGCTGTCGGTCATCGGCCCGCTGAAGGACAAGCAGGCGTCCCGACTGCACGACGCGGTCGCGTAAGCACCCTCCCGAAGGAAACCAAGAAGATGAGCAAGCTGCGCGTGGCGGTCCTCGGTGCCAAGGGCCGGATCGGCTCCGAGGCGGTCAGGGCCGTCGAGGCCGCCGAGGACATGGAGCTGGTCGCCGCCCTGAGCCGGGGCGACACACTGGAGACCCTCGCCGAGACGGGCGCCCAGGTCGCCGTCGAACTGACCACGCCGGCCTCGGTGATGGACAACCTCGAGTACTGCGTCGGCCACGGCATCCACGCCGTCGTCGGTACGACGGGCTGGACCGACGAGCGCCTCGCGCAGCTGAACGGCTGGCTGGCCGCCTCCCCGGAGACGGGCGTCCTCATCGCGCCCAACTTCTCCATCGGGGCCGTCCTGAACATGAAGTTCGCGCAGATCGCGGCCCCCTACTTCGAGTCGGTGGAGGTCGTCGAGCTCCACCACCCGAAGAAGGTCGACGCCCCGAGCGGTACGGCGACCCGCACGGCCCAGCTCATCGCCTCGGCCCGCGCAGCGGCGGGCACTGCCCCGGCACCGGACGCCACGGAGACGGCCCTGGACGGCGCGCGCGGCGCCGACATCGACGGCGTCCCCGTCCACTCGGTCCGCCTCCGCGGCCTGCTGGCCCACCAGGAGGTCCTGCTGGGCGGCGAGGGCGAGACCCTGACGATCCGCCACGACTCGCTCCACCACAGCAGCTTCATGCCGGGCATCCTGCTGGGCGCCCGCAAGGTGGTCACGACCCCGGGCCTGACCTTCGGCCTGGAAAACTTCCTGGACCTGGGCTGACGACACCATGCGCGCCAAGCTGTCCTACGCCATAACGGCCGCCGTCCTGGTCTTCTACTTCGTCCTGGTCGGCAGCCGCGGCGTCATGCTCATCCAGTCCGGCACCCTCATCACCGTCACCTTCGGCGTGGCGGTGCTGATCCTGCCGGTCATCGGTCTGTGGTTCCTGTGGAAGAACACCGAGTTCGTCCGCAAGGCCAACCGGCTCGCCGCCGAACTGGAGGCCGAGGGCGGCCTGCCCGTCGACGAGCTGAGGCGCCTGCCCAGCGGCCGGATCGACCGCGACTCGGCCGACGAGGTCTTCGCCAGGCGCAAGGCCGAGACGGAGGACGCGCCGCACGACTGGCGCAGCTGGTTCCGCCTCGCCGTCGCCTACCACGACGCCCGGGACACCCCGCGCGCCCGCAAGGCGATGCAACGGGCGATCGCCCTGCACGACGGCAAGCCCGTCCAGGCCTGAACGACACGAAAGGGGCCGGCCGCCTCCACGGCGGCCGGCCCCTTTCGATGTCAGTCGTGAGGTCCCTGGGCAGGTCAGCCCCGCTGGTACTCCGCGCCCCAGGCCTCCACCGAGTCCGCGGCCCGGTCGAACGCGTCGGGCCGGCCCAGGAAGTCCGCACCGTGCGTGCTCAGCAGCGGCGAGGCGTCCTCGGCCGCGCGATCGCTGCGCACGAGGGTCAGGGCCTGCCCCTGCACCGTCCGCGGCAGCCCCAGCCAACGCACCGGCTGCTGCACCGTCCGCACCGCGACGATCTTCTCCCAGCGCGCCGTACGCGTCAGGAAGAAGCCCACATGCCGCACTCCTTGAGCGCTCACCCACACACCCATGCGGAGCAGCCGCAGCGCGACGGCGATGATGACCAGCGCCCCACCGAAGACCACGCCGCCCTCGGACGCGGAGCCGGTGAGAGCGATGATGACCGCCGCGAACAGCACGTACGACGCGAGCAGCAGCAGAAGCGCCGCCGATCCCACCCGCCAGGGGCCGGGGCGGTAGGGGCGCCGCCAGTGGTCGCGGTCGTCGAAGGGCAGCGCGATGTCGTCGGCTGTCTCGAAGGCGCGGTCGGCCGTCAGGAAGGGCAGGGGCACGGCGGGTCCTCACTCAATACCTGCGTGGGCTGTGCCCGGTGAGGCTATCCGCCACTGCCGTCGCGAGCCACCCTGGGGGGCCCGGATGAGTCAGTGTCCCTGGGACGCCTGTGACTCCTGGGTGGACGTGGATGAGTGATCGAGGGTCAGCGCCGGCATCCCGAGCACCAGGGAACCCACCAGCGCGGCGATGATGGTGACGCCCAGGAGCCAACGCCCGGCTATCTCAGCCGCGGAGGACTTCTCCGGGGGCGGGGGAGCGACATTGCTGCGGAACCTGTCGGCCTCGGCGACGAAGGCGAACGGGACGGGCTCACGCCGACGGAACATCGGGGAGACGCTCCTCTCAAACTCGAACGAGTGGCTGTTGTTGATACAGACGCACGAGTGCCCGAAAAGGTGCCCTGATGCCCCGAATTCACAGAACTTCACCGAAGATGTCGCGTCCCGGCACCGAACGCCCCGATGTCAGTGCCGGGCCGTAGAGTGGGCGCCGCCCGAGCGAAGTGATGGAAGGACCCTCCGAGCCGTGACCGACACCCCCGTCGACGACCTCAAGCCCAGCTTCCGCAGCGATGTCAGTGTCGAGCTGGTGAAGCACAGCGCGGCCGACTCCGACGTGTTGTGGGCCGCCCGTGTCTCGACCGCCGGCGAGCAGTCCCTGGACGAGCTGAAGAAGGACCCCGAGCGGTCCAAGGGCCTCATCAACTACCTGATGCGCGACCGGCACGGCAGCCCGTTCGAGCACAACTCCATGACCTTCTTCATCAGCGCCCCCATCTTCGTCTTCCGTGAGTTCATGCGGCACCGCGTGGGCTGGTCGTACAACGAGGAGTCGGGCCGCTACCGGGAGCTCGAGCCGGTCTTCTACGTCCCCGGCGCGGACCGCAAGCTCGTCCAGGAGGGCCGCCCCGGCAAGTACGTCTTCGTCGAGGGCACCGAGGCCCAGCAGGAGCTGGTGACCCGCGCGATGGAGGACTCCTACCGTCAGGCGTACGAGGCCTACCAGGAGATGCTCGCCGCCGGCGTCGCCCGCGAGGTCGCCCGTGCGGTCCTCCCCGTCGGCCTCTTCTCCTCTATGTACGCCACCTGCAACGCCCGCTCCCTGATGCACTTCCTCGGCCTGCGCACCCAGCACGAACTGGCGAAGGTTCCGTCCTTCCCGCAGCGGGAGATCGAGATGGTCGGCGAGAAGATGGAGGCCGAGTGGGCCAAGCTCATGCCGCTCACGTACGCCGCCTTCAATGCGAACGGCCGTGTGGCCCCGTAACGCACCCGCGTTCCCCGATCAGGGACAGATGTACGGATCAGCCGCGCGAGGTGTCCGTATTGCGGCATTTGGAGAAGTTCATCTAGCCTGATCAAACGGACCCGGCACTGCTTGAACCCCCGAGCAGGCAGTGCCGGGCTCCATCTTTGTCATGACTTTTCGCGCCCCCCGAGGGCAGACCACGTCCTGAGCAGCGAGTAGCGTGTTACCCATGGCTCCGACCTCCACTCCGCAGACCCCCTTCGGGAGGGTCCTCACCGCCATGGTCACGCCCTTCACGGCGGACGGCGCACTCGACCTCGACGGCGCACAGCGGCTCGCTACCCATCTGGTGGACGCAGGCAACGACGGCCTGATCATCAACGGCACCACCGGTGAGTCCCCCACCACCAGCGACGCGGAGAAAACGGACCTCGTACGAGCGGTACTGGAGGCGGTCGGCGACCGCGCCCACGTCATCGCGGGCGTCGGCACCAACGACACCCACCACAGCCTGGAGCTCGCCAAGGCCGCCGAACAGACCGGCGCGCACGGCCTCCTGGTGGTCACGCCGTACTACAACAAGCCCCCGCAGGAGGGCCTGTACCGGCACTTCAAGGCCATCGCCGACGCCACCGAGCTGCCGGTCATGCTCTACGACATCCCCGGCCGCAGCGGCGTCCCGATCAACACCGAGACGCTGGTCCGGCTCGCCGAGCACCCGCGCATCGTCGCCAACAAGGACGCCAAGGGCGACCTCGGCCGCGCCAGCTGGGCCATCGCCCGCTCCGGCCTCGCCTGGTACTCCGGCGACGACATGCTGAACCTGCCGCTGCTCTCCGTGGGCGCGGTCGGCTTCGTCTCGGTCGTGGGCCATGTGGTCACGCCGGACCTGCGCGCCCTCGTGGAGGCCTTCGTCTCGGGCGACGTACAGAAGGCCACGGAGATCCACCAGAAGCTGCTCCCCGTCTACACCGGCATGTTCCGCACCCAGGGCGTCATGACGACGAAGGCCGCGCTCGCCCTCCAGGGCCTGCCCGCCGGACCGCTGCGCGCGCCCATGGTGGAGCTCACTCCAGAAGAGATCGAGCAGCTCAAGATCGATCTTGCTGCCGGCGGGGTACAGCTCTGACAACAGACTTCGCGCGCCCCCGGCGCGCAACAGACTTCACAACTGAATAAGCGGGCCACCGGTGCCTGCAACCCACAACAACAACTGCTACACGCACGAACGTCATGCGCGCCACGTGCCCTACCGGTACGTGGCGTGCGTGGTGAGGAGAGTCTTTTGAGTCATCCGCATCCTGAACTCGGCCCGCCCCCGCCGCTGCCCGAAGGCGGCCTGCGCGTCACCCCGCTCGGCGGTCTCGGTGAGATCGGCCGAAACATGACGGTCTTCGAGTACGGCGGCCGTCTGCTGATCGTCGACTGCGGCGTGCTCTTCCCCGAGGAGGAGCAGCCCGGAATCGACCTGATCCTGCCGGACTTCTCGTCCATCAGGGACCGTCTCGACGACATCGAGGGCATCGTGCTCACGCACGGCCACGAGGACCACATCGGTGCCGTCCCCTTCCTGCTCCGCGAGAAGCCGGACATCCCGCTGATCGGCTCCAAGCTGACCCTCGCGCTGATCGAGGCGAAGCTCCAGGAGCACCGCATCCGTCCGTACACCCTTGAGGTGGTGGAGGGGAACCGCGAACGCATCGGCCCCTTCGACTGTGAGTTCGTCGCGGTCAACCACTCCATCCCGGACGCCCTGGCGGTCGCCATCCGCACCCCCGCCGGCATGGTGGTCCACACCGGCGACTTCAAGATGGACCAGCTCCCGCTGGACAACCGTCTGACAGATCTACACGCGTTCGCACGTCTGAGCGAGGAAGGTATCGACCTTCTTCTCTCCGACTCGACGAACGCCGAGGTCCCCGGGTTCGTCCCGCCCGAGCGGGACATCTCCAACGTCCTGCACCAGGTCTTCGGGAACGCCCGCAAGCGGATCATCGTGGCCAGCTTCGCCAGCCACATCCACCGCATCCAGCAGATCCTCGACGCGGCCAACGAGTACGGCCGCAGGGTCGCGTTCGTCGGCCGCTCGATGGTCCGCAACATGGGCATCGCGAGGGACCTGGGCTATCTGAAGGTCCCGCCGGGCCTGGTGGTCGACGTCAAGACGCTCGACGACCTGCCCGACCGCGAGGTCGTCCTGGTCTGTACGGGTTCGCAGGGTGAGCCGATGGCGGCCCTGTCCCGCATGGCCAACCGCGACCACCAGATCCGCATCGTCTCCGGCGACACGGTGATCCTGGCGTCGTCCCTGATCCCCGGCAACGAGAACGCGGTCTACCGCGTGATCAACGGCCTGACCCGCTGGGGCGCCAACGTCGTCCACAAGGGCAACGCCAAGGTCCACGTCTCGGGCCATGCCTCGGCCGGCGAACTGCTGTACTTCTACAACATCTGCCGCCCGAAGAACCTGATGCCGGTCCACGGCGAATGGCGCCATCTACGGGCCAACGCCGAGCTGGGCGCCTTGACCGGCGTCCCGCACGACCGGATCGTCATCGCCGAGGACGGCGTCGTCGTCGACCTGGTCGCGGGCAAGGCCAAGATCTCCGGCAAGGTCCAGGCCGGCTATGTGTACGTCGACGGCCTCTCGGTCGGCGATGTGGGCGAGCCGGCTCTGAAGGACCGCAAGATCCTCGGCGACGAGGGCATCATCTCCGTCTTCGTGGTCATCGACTCGTCGAGCGGCAAGATCACGGGCGGTCCGCATGTCCACGCTCGTGGTTCGGGTATCGAGGACTCGGCGTTCGCCGACGTCATCCCGAAGGTCAAGGAGGTCCTGGAGCGCTCGGCCCAGGACGGTGTGGTCGAGCCCCATCAGCTCCAGCAGCTGGTGCGGCGGACCCTCGGCAAGTGGGTCTCCGACACGTATCGCCGCAGGCCGATGATCCTCCCGGTGGTGGTGGAGGTCTGACGGTCCGTCGGACCTCGTACGCGTGAACCTGGAGCGGGGCGCCTCGATTTGCATCGAGGCGCCCCGCTCCAGTACGTTTACGGCTCCACCGCAACGGGAACCCGGCAGCTTCGTGCGCCGGAACCACTTCCCGAAGCGGGTGGGAATTCCGACTCAGAATCTCTGATAAAGTCGGAACCGCCGGAAAGGGAAACGCGAAAGCG
>JABFXD010000734.1 GCA_013361925.1 Streptomyces sp.
CGCAGGCCAAGTGGACCGGCGGTGTAGAGGAGTTCGGTGTCCTGGAGGGTGGACATCACGGTGAGCAGGGCGTCCAGGCGGGCCTCCGCCTCCGTGGCACCCGCCTTGCGGGCGGCGGCGAGCGCGTCCAACGCCCGCCGTACGTGCGGGAATCCGGCACGCGCCTCGCCACGCGCCCCGGCGGCACCGTACTTCGCCGACACCGACGAGCCGCGCGAAGGGCGCCGCGGGGCTCGTTTGTCGGGGTGCCGGGCGATGCCCTTGGCGGTCGCCGCGACGTCCCAGCCCGTGCCCCCGGGGTTCAGGGCGGCTGCGGCGACCAGCAGGCCGAGAGCCCACAGGGCGCCCCGGTGACCGCCGCCCGCAAGACCCACCGAGTGCTCGGTGCAGCGGCCGATCGCACCGAGTTCGCCGCGGAGCCCGGGAGTCGGCTCGCCGGTGCGGCGGGCGGCGGCGGCCATGGCCGCGAGGCCGGGTACGAGCGCCTTCGCCGACCAGCGCAGGGCGCAGTGGTCCAGGCGGGTGGTCCGTGCGTCCAGGTCGCGCGGATCGGGCAGCCCGGGCTTGGGAGCCAGGGCCAGCTGCCCGGTCAGCGCGGTCACGGCGGCATGCGCCAGCGCTTCGTCCTCGCGGCTGCTCATGGCCGTACCTTACGAGGACGCCGAGGCCGAGGCAGTGGCACTTTCGGACGGAGCGTCGGACGGCGGTTCGCCGGTCGGCGCGCCGCTCGGGGGCGTGCCGCCGCCACTGCCACCGCTGCCCGCGCCGGTGCTCTCGGCGTCGGGGTCGATGCCGAGGGTGAGGAAGCCCTTGTAGCCCTTGGACGGGTCCTTCTTGTGCACGGCCTTCAGGGTGAGCAGGCCGCTGGAGGCGCCACCGCCGTCGTACACCATGTCGTTGTCGAGGGTGGTGTAGCTGCCGGAGTGCTTCGCGTACGGCTCCAGGGTGAAGATCTCCTGGGCGATGTCGTCGTCGAAGAAGAACTGGCCGGTGTAGTTGACCTTGCCGCCCTCGTAGGTGCCGTCCTCCTTCTCGCCGCCGGTGTGGACCTTGACGTGGATGTGGCAGGTGCGCGGGGTGTACCAGCCCGGGAAGATCGTCTCGAACTTGACCACCCCGTTGCCGTTGGCGATCTGGTAACCGCGCAGGTAGGTGGCGTCGTTGGCGGTCGAGCCGTCCTCGCTCTCGGCGGGGGCCGAGCCACCGGGGTTGGCGGTGGTGTAGCCGGAGTAGTAGCCCCAGGCGTCGCAGTGCCAGATCTCCACGGCCGCGCCGGGGACCGGGGTGCAGCCGTCGGTGGCGTCGACGACGGTCAGGCGCAGGGTGAGCGGGACGCCGCTCTTGCCCTCGGTGATGTCCTTCCTCACCAGGGCGCCGTCGAGGTAGTACGGGCCTTCGGTGACGCTCGTCATGAGCGTCATGCAGGTGCTGCTGGTGCTGGTGCTGGTGGCCGACGCGGTGGCGGTCGCGTCGGCGGTGGTCTCGGTGTCGGCGAAGGCCGACTGGTAGCCGGCGATGGCGAGGCCGCCCGCGGCGACCGTGCCGCCCGTCACGGCGATGGCGCGCCGCCGGGTGATCGTCTTGTCCTTGTGGTTTCCCGTCATGATCAGGAAGTTAGGGACGGTGTCCGTCAGCGGGATCGGAGGACGCTGAGAGCCGCCTGTGAATGCTGAGGAAGCTGAAGTTCCCCGCGTTCACCGGTGCTTACACGGCTTGTGTCACATCTGGGGATCGTCGTCGTGCAGGATCCTCTGGAACATCCGGTGGTCCCGCCACTCGCCGTTGATGGCCAGATAGCGCGGCGCCAGGCCGATCCGCTCGAAACCGCACTTCGCCAGCACCCGCTGCGAGCCCGCGTTGTCCACGAGCGTGGTGGCCTCGATCCGGTGCAGCCCGACCGTCTCCCGAGCGACCCCGCACACCCGCTCCACCGCGGCCGTCGCCAGCCCCCTGCCCTGCTGGTCGGCGGCGATCCAGTAGCCGAGATAGGCGCTGCGGAAGGGGCCCAGGACGATCCCGGTCAGCGTGATCGCCCCCACGATCCGCCCGTCGGCCTCCAGGTGCCACGGCACGAGCCGGCCCTCCGCGAACTCCCGGAGCCTGGCCTCCAGACGTATCCGCTGGTCGCCGACCGTGAAGAAGTCCTCGGGGCGGCGCGGCTCCCACGGCTGGAGGTGCTCGCGGTTGTCGACGTAGGCGGCGCACAGCGCGGCGGCGTCGCCGGGCGCGGCGAGCCGCATGACCACACCGCCGGGGAGCACTTCGGGCTCGATCTCCATGCCGCGACCCTAACCAGGGCCACTGACAACGCCAGTTGAATCGCGTGGACACCGCCGGCGGGCGGCCCTAGACCGCCATGAGCGGAGCGTCCTTCTTCCACTTGAGGATCTTGTCGAAGCTCACCACCGCGCCGCCCCGCCCCGGCTTGTTGCCGATGTGGACGTGGTCGGCGAGTTCCTGGATCAGACACAGTCCTCGGCCGTTCTCCGCCTCGCTGGGCGCGCGGCGCACCGCCGGGGAGGAGCGGGTGAAGCCGGGGCCGGAGTCGGCGACCTCGATCCGGCACTTCTCGCCGTCCAGATAGGCCGTGACGCGGTACGCCTCCGAGGTGCCGCCGTGCCCGGTGTCCCCGCCGTGCTCGACGGCGTTCGCACAGGCCTCGCTGAGGGCGACGGAGAGGTCGTAGGAGATGTCGGGGTCGACGCCCGCGGTCTCCATGGTGCCGAGCAGCAGCCGCCGGGCGAGCGGAACGCTCGCAGCCTCGCGCCGCAGATGGAGTGACCACCAGATGCTCATGCTCCAGCCTCCCGGCCGCGGCTCGACATACCGTTACCTATTGCCGCCCGTGCCCGGGTGTAAGCACACTGTTGACGTGACGCCGCCCATATGGGGGATGCGTAGGGGGCGTTGAATGGGGTATGTGGGGCCGGTTCGCCACAGAACGTGATCTTCCGGTCGTAGGCCTCGTACGTCATCTTGTGGACCTGCCGTATGGCCGCGGTAAGGCCAGTGCGATGATGAGCCCGCCATGACTGCCCCCCACCCCCCTACGGCGCGCACCGGAACCGGACTCCGGGTCCTGCGGGCCGCGGTGTTCGCCGCGGTCTGCGTCGTGCTGGCCGCGGCCGGGCACACGCTCGCCTCCTGCGCCACGGTTCCGCTGTGGACCCTGGGCGCGGGCTTCCTCGGGGTGGTCGCGGTCGTGGC
>JABFXD010000496.1 GCA_013361925.1 Streptomyces sp.
CTCCGGTCCGTAGACATATCTGCTTCAGATTTGAATCAGATCTACGGTTCGAGACCCTACCCCATGCTTTAAATTTGAAGCAACAGAATTATGGCGCACGTCACCAACCTCGTCGCGACCCTTGTCACGAACAGGACGGTGACGACCGGCGCCGCCACGGAACCTCGTCCCCCGTGTCCTCCTGGAGCCCGTCCGCGATCGCCCGGGAGATCTCCTCCAACTGCCCCACCTGCTCCGGGGTGAGCCGGTCGAAGAGGGCGGAGCGGACCGTGTCGACATGTCCCGGCGCCGCCCGCTCCACCTCCGCCATGCCCTCGTCGGTCAGTACGGCGATGCTGCCGCGCTTGTCCCAGCGACAGCTCTCCCGCCCGACCAGCCCGTCCTTCTCCAGCCGGGTCACGGCGTAGGTGAGCCGGGGCCGCGTGATCTTCAGCCCCTCGGCGAGATCGGTCATCCGCAGCCGCCGCTCCGGCGCCTCGGAGAGAGTGGAGAGGATGGAGTAGTACAGGTGCGGCATGCCGGCGTCCTGCTGGAGCTGCCGGTCGATCGCGTCCTCCAGGAGGTGCGCCGCGGCGATGTACGCGCGCCAGGCGCGCTGCTCCTCGGGAGTGAGCCAGCGAGTCGTCATGGAGCCAGTGTAAGTTTGTTTCAAACTTGAACCAAGAGCCGCACGTCACAGCGAGAGGGACCGCTCCGATGCCTCACCCGTACGTCCTCCTCTCCGCCGCCGTCTCCCTCGACGGCTACCTCGACGACCTGGGCCCCGACCGGCTCCTCCTCTCCTCCCCGGCCGACTTCGACCGCGTCGACGAGGTCCGCGCCTCCGTCGACGCGATCCTGATCGGCGCCGGCACCATCCGCGCCGACAACCCGCGCCTCCTCGTGAACTCCGCGGAGCGCCGCGCGGCCCGGGTGGCGGCCGGCAAGCCGGAGTACCCGCTGAAGGTCACGGTCAGCGGCTCGGGCGACCTCGACCCCGAGGCGAGGTTCTGGCACACGGGCGGCGACAAGCTCGTCTATACGACGGACCAGGGCGCCGAGCGGGCCAAGGCGCACGGCCTCGCCGCCGAGGTGGCCGCCCTCGGCCCCGACATCGACTGGCACCGCCTCCTCGCCGACCTCGCCGCCCGGGGCGTGGACCGCCTCATGGTCGAGGGCGGCGGCCGCATCCACACCCAGCTCCTCCAGCAGAACCTCGCCGACGAACTCCAGCTGGTCCTCGCCCCGCTGTTCGTCGGCACCCCGGAGGCCCCCCGCCTCTTCGGCCCCGGCGGCTACCAGGACGGACGCCTGCGCCTGGTGGAGACCCGGCAGATCGAGGACGTGGTCCTCATGCGCTACGAGCCCACGGCCCCCGGCACCGGCCCGCTCGCCACGCCCGCCGACCACCACTGGCTGCGCCTCGCCTGTGAACTGGCGGCGCTCTGTCCGCCCTCGCGGACCGCCTTCAGCGTCGGCGCGGTCGTGGTCGCCGCTGACGGCACGGAACTCGCCCGCGGCCATTCGAGGGAGGGCGCCGACCCCGTCGTACACGCGGAGGAGGCCGCGCTGGCGAAGATCGGCGCGGACGACCCCCGGCTGGCGTCGGCGACCGTCTACAGCAGCCTCGAACCGTGCGCCCGCCGGGCCTCCCGCCCGGCACCCTGCGCCCGGCTGATCCTCGACGCCGGGGTGCGCCGGGTGGTGACGACCTGGCGGGAGCCGGACACGTTCGTGACGGCGGCCGACGGCAACGGGCTGCTGGCGTCGGCGGGTGTGGACGTCGTCGTCCTGCCGGAGTACGAGGAGCGGGCGAAGGCGCCGAACAGGCACCTGTTGCCCTGACCGCGACCGATCGGCCCAACAGATCCTGCGCCCCGACACCCCCCGGGCCACGCTTCCCCTATGAGGTCCCGACGTACCGCCGCTCTCCTGCTGGTCCCCCTCCTCGCCACCGCCTGCGGGACGACCGGCGCCGACACCCGCACCATGGCCCGCGCCCTCCCCGCGGACGCCGCCTTCACCCACCCCGGTGTCCTCGTCAGCGAGGCGCAGTTGGCGGCCGTGAAGAAGAACGTCACCGCCGGGAAGCAGCCGTGGCTGAAGGCGTACTTCGGGATGCGGGACAGCAAGTACGGGGCGTACACGTACGAGCCCGAGCCGTACGCGAGTGTCGACTGCCCCGGCGGTGACCACGCCGACCGCCCGGCGCACGGCTGTGTCGAGGAGCGCGAGGACGCCATCGCCGCCTACACCCAGGCCCTCCTCTTCCGGATCACCGGCAAGCGGCAGCACGCCCTGAAGGCCAGGGAGATCCTGGACGCCTGGTCGGCGAAGATGCGCCGGCACACCGAGGAGGACGCCGGGCTCCAGACCGGGTGGGCCGGGTCGACCTGGGCCAGGGCCGCCGAGATCGTCCGGCACAGCCCCGGCGCGGGCTGGCCGGCGGACCGGGTCGCGCGGTTCGAGACCATGCTGCGCACGGCGTATCTGCCGACCGTGACCCGCGAGGTTCCCGACTACAACGGCAACTGGGACCTCGTGATGACCGACGCGGCCCTCGGGATCGCCGTCTTCCTGGAGGACCGCGAGGCCTTCGACCACGCCCTCGAACGGTTCCGGGAGCGCGTGCCCGCCTACTTCTACCTGGCGAAGGACGGCACGCTGCCGCTCACCCCCAAGGGGTCGCACGTCACCACACCGCAGAAGCTGACGGCGTACTGGTTCGGGCAGAAGACGTACAAGGACGGCATGTCCCAGGAGACCTGCCGCAACTTCAAGCACGTCGGCTACTCCGTCGCCGCCACCGCGCACATCGCCGAGACCGCCTGGCACCAGGGCATCGACCTCTACGGCGAGATCAAGGACCGGTTGAAGAGCACCCTCGCCTTCCACGCCCGCTACCAGGCCGGCGAGTCCGCGCCCGCCTGGCTGTGCGGCGGGAAGGTGGACCGGAACATGGGCCCGGACCTGGAGGTCGCCCTCAACCATCTGGAGGGCCGTCTCGGTCTCTCCGTCCCGGCGGCCCGCAAACTCGCGGAGGAGACCCGCCCGGCAGGCACCGACAACCTCTTCGTCTCCTGGGAGACCCTGACCCACGCGGGCAACCCGGCCGACTGAGAAACACAGGTCAGGAGGGCCCACGGTTAATGCGTGCGCGAGCAGCCCCGCGGATGGCGTACTATTGAGTCATCGCCGCGGGGTGGAGCAGCTCGGTAGCTCG
>JABFXD010000507.1 GCA_013361925.1 Streptomyces sp.
GGCAAGCTGGTCGCGCGTGCCCACTCCGAGGGCGAGGTGATCTCCGAGGAGCACACCCCGGAGGGCACCCTGCTCAAGGTGCGGGTGCACGAGGAACTGGCGGCGGATCTCGCGCCGTACGTTCCGGCGCCGGTGGCATAGCAACGCACATGTGAAGGCCCGCCCCTCGTCGTGAGGGGCGGGCCTTGTGTGCGTAGGGGCTACTTGCCGCCGTACGTCTTGCTCATGTTCTGGTAGATCGCCTCGGCGGTCCGGCCCAGCTGCGGGCCCGCCAGCCAGGTGTTGTCGGCCGGGCCGATCGACGTGTTCGAGACCAGCTTGGTCTCACCGTCCACCACCCGGAACCAGCCGCCGCCGGACGAACCGCCGGTCATGGTGCAGCCGATGCGGTACATCGTCGGCAGCGTCGTGCTGAGCGAGAGGCGGCCCGGCTGGTCGAGGCACTTGAACATCTTCAGCCCGTTGTACGGCGCCGCCTGCGGGTAGCCCCAGGCGCCCATCTTGGCGACCTCGGTCGCGGACGGGGCGGAGAAGTCGATGTCCAGCGCGGCGCCGACCGTCTCCTCAAGCGACTTGGCGCCGGACTCCGGCTTCACATGCAGCACCGAGTAGTCGTACGCCGCCCCGTCGCCGCCGGTCTCCGAGCCGCCCGCGATCCACTCGTTCGACGTGGAGGCCCAGTCCGCCCACCACTGGCCGTACGGGGCGATCTCCGTGGCGTTGGAGTTGGTCAGCTGCGCCTCGGACTTGCCGTAGTCGTTGTAGGCCGGGACGAACATGATGTTGCGGTACCAGCCGCCGCCGCTGCCCGCGTGCACGCAGTGACCCGCCGTCCAGACCAGGTTGGACTTGCCCGGGTGGTTCACGTCCTTGACGACCGTGCCCGAACAGACGGCATGACCCTCAGGGGTGTCGAAGAAGATCTTGCCGACCGGGGCCGCGTTCTCGTGGTACGGCGTCTTCTCCGCGGACGCCTCGACGGGCAGCGGGTCCGGGTCGGTGACGCCCGTGTCGGCCGCCGCGTCCTTCGTCGAGTACGTCTTGTTGGCCTCCTTCGCGGACTTCATCCGCTCCGGCTTCCACAGACCGTCGATGACCGGGTTGACGAAGTCCTTGGCCTCACTGAGCCACTTGTCCTTGTCCCAGTTCTTCCAGCCTCCGTCCTTCCAGTCGTCGACGTCGATGCCGTGCTTCTTGAGCTTGTCGGCGATGTCGGCCGGGATCTGGATCTTGTCGTTGCCGCTGTCGGCCGCCTGGGAGGTGGTGGCCCCGGGCTTGTCGCTGGCCTCGTCCGAGCCGTTGCAGGCCGTCGCGGTCAGCGCCAGGGCGGCGACCAGGCCGGTGGCGGCGAGTGCGGTGCGGCGTCGCTGGGAAGACGTACGGGACGTACGTGTGGAACGCATGGTGCGGTGACCCCCGTTGGAACTGTCGTGAAGCTGTTCTTGCACTGCTATGTCATGCGCGCGTCATGGCGAGGGCGGGTTGCTGAGGTCCTCGGGCGCGCGACACCCCACTATGCCCGTGCAGTTGAGGGCGAACGGCGGCGGGGCGGTGAAGATTTCTTGGGCCCGCCCAGCCGCCGATCGCATCACTGGGAGGCGAACTTCTCGCTGACCGAGTCGTACACACCCTTGGCCACGTCACCGAGGCGCGGTCCGGCCAGCCAGCCGGCCGTCACCGGGCCGATGGAGGTGTTGGAGACCAGCGCCGGCTTGCCGTCGGAACCGGTCGCGACCCAGCCGCCACCCGACGAACCGCCCGTCATCGTGCAGCCGATGCGGTACATCGTCGGGTCCGACGCGTTGAGCGACAGCCGCCCCGGCTTGTCCTGGCACTGGTACATCGTCTCGCCGTCGAACGGCGCCGCCGCCGGATAGCCCGTCGCCGTCATGCTCTGGATCTTCGCCGCCGCCGGGGCCTTGAAGTTCACCGGCAGCGCCGAACCGACGATCTCCTCCAGGGACTTGCCCGAGCCGCCCTTCTCCGGGGTCACATGAATGACCGCGAAGTCGTACGAAGCACCGTCGCCGCCCGTCGCACCGCCCTGCTCGATCCACTGGTCAGAGGTCTGCGCCCAGTCACCCCACCAGACACCGTACGGAGCGACCTCCTCCCGGGAAGCCTTCTCCAACTCCGCTGTCGACAGGGCGTCGTTGTTGTACGACGGCACGAACGCGATGTTGCGGTACCAGCCGCCCTTCTTGCCCGCGTGCACACAATGGCCCGCCGTCCACACCATGTTGGACTTGCCGGGGTGGGCCGGGTCCTGCACGACCGTCGCCGAGCAGACCATCGTGCCTTCGGGGGAGTCGAAGAACACCTTGCCCGCTTGGGGAACGCTGTCGTGGTACGTAGCCGGCACGGCCTTGGCGTCCACCGGCGCAGGCTCCGGGTCGGTCACGCCCTGGTCCCCGGAGATGTCACTGTCGTCGACACCCTTGCCCTGCTCGGGGTCCTCGGCACCCCGCATCCGGTCCGGGTCCCACAGACCCTCGATGATCGGGTTGACGAAGTCCTGGGCCTCGCGCAGCCAGTCGTCCTTGCTCCAGTCCTTCCAGGCGCCGTCCTTCCACTTGTCGACATCGATCCCGTGCTCCTTGAGCCGGTCCTTGATGTCGTCCGGGATCGTGATCTTCCCGTCCGAGGAAGCCGAGGCCGAGGCGCTGCCACCGGCCTGGTCGTCGCCCGACTCGCACGCGGTGGCGGTCAGCGCGAGCGCCGAGGCCAGGGCCACGGCGGCCAGCACGGGGGAGGTTCTGCGGCGCGCGCCCCTTTCCCGGCGGGCGGTGAACGACGGCCTTGTGGATCGCATGATCTGACTCCCCCTGAGGTGAACGAACTAGGTGCGGTGGCCATGAGTCCAGGTCGACGCGGCGTGATCGCATGCCAGTTGCGCCTGATCCCGCGTTTGTCCCGCGTCGATCCCGCGTTGATCCCGGTGTCCCCACGGCCTGTTGGGACGGCATCACACACTATGCGCTCGCTGTGGGGGACTTCCCACGGAACGGCAACGGTTCCGTCACGGCAAGGATCTTGAGGCAACCCGTAACCCGGTGCGGCGTCCGGGGTTGGTAGCGGTGGGGGGCCTGCTGTCCGGGTGCGGTCCCCTGTGCCCCTGGCGGGAGTTCGGCTCGGCCGGGGCGTCGGACCACAGCGGGAGGGCAGACAGACGTGGCCGAGGCTTCGTACGGCGGATG
>JABFXD010000384.1 GCA_013361925.1 Streptomyces sp.
CGGTCGGGCCGAGCAGCGGGGCGTTGTCCGGGGAGCCGGGGCGCAGACCCGCGCGGGTCTCCGTCAGCGGCAGCTCGGTGATGCCGGGGACCAGCTCATGGGCGTCGCGCAGCAGCTCGTACACCCCGCCCGCGGTCACCGTGGTGTCCCAGCCCAGCTCCTCGCTGGTCGCCCCGATCACCAGCTCGCCGTTCTCGCGCGGCACCAGATAGACATGGCTGCCGCGCACCACGGCGCGCACGGTCCGGCTCAGGAACGGCGCGTAGCGCTGCGGCACGGTCAGCCGCAGCACCTGGCCCTTCACCGGGCGGACGGGCGGAAGCAGCGCGTCGGGGACACCTGCCAGCCGACCGCTCAGGCTTCCGGCCGCCAGCACGACCTGGCCCGCGCCCAGCCGGGTGCCGTCGGTCGTCGTGATCCCGGCGGCCCGGTCCCGTACGACGTCCAGCCGCTCGGCCCAGTCGCGATGGAACACGACACCGGCCCGCTCGCAGGCGGCCAGCAGCGCCCTGGTCAGCCGTCGCGGGTCGATCTGGTGATCGCCGTCCACCCGCAGTCCGCCGCGCACACCCGGCGCGAGCATCGGCTCCAGACGTCGGCACTCCCGCCCGGACAGCCAATCGGACTCAAGGCCCGACTGCTGCTGCAAGGCGTGCAGTTCGCGCAGATGGGCACGGTCGTCGGCGTCCAGGGCGACGGCGAGCGTGCCGCAGCGGCGGTAGCCGAGGTCCAGCCCGGTCAGGTCGGTCAGCTCGGCCGCGAACTCCGGATAGCGGCGGGCCGAGGCCAGGTTCAGGGCGAGCAGGGTCTGCTCGCCGTAGTGGAGTTCGGTGACGGCGGCCAGCATGCCGGCCGCCACCTGGGCGGCCCCGCCGCCCGGTTCGGGGTCCACGACGGCCGTGGCGAGACCGCGCTGCGCGGCCCGCCAGGCCGTGACGAGGCCGATGATTCCGCCCCCGACGACGAGGACGTCTGACGTACGTGAGGACATGGGCGTCCAGCCCCTCCCTTCGCCGGCATGACCCGGATCAGGTTCGTACGGTCGGAGGCCGCCAGCCTCCCTCTCAGCCCGGTGCGTCCGGGCTCCCGCGAGTGCTCTACGTTGGCCACCCTAGCTCTTGGTTTTGCCCTTTTGTAAGGAGGCCCACTGTCATGGCCCGCTCGCTGGACGGCCTCGTCCTCGCCCCCGTCGCCGACCAGGCCCCAGGTCAGGTGGGTACTCGAACCCGGTTCAGCTACCACGAGAAGGACGGCGAGATCTGGGCCGAGTACGCGGGCGGCGACGTCGTCCGCGGACATCTCGTCGGCACACGGGAGGGCGACCGGCTCGACTTCCGGTACGTGCAGCTGAAGCACGACGGGACGACTTCCTCCGGGCACTGCGTGTCCGCGGTCGT
Organism: Streptomyces sp.; assembly: GCA_013361925.1. GTDB lineage: Bacteria > Actinomycetota > Actinomycetes > Streptomycetales > Streptomycetaceae > Streptomyces. The sequence goes on from JABFXD010000384.1 coordinate 1,398, forward strand.
GGAACTGTCCGACGGGCGGCTGCGGCTGGAGGAGAGCTGGGAGTGGGAGTCGCAGCCCGGCAGCGGGACCAGCGTTGTGGAGCAGGTCACTGTGCAGGACTCCTGACTGACAAATTGTCAGGTGTCTATGGTGATCAGGTGAGCGACGAGACGGATACCGAGGCGCGGCGGCGCGTGGTCGTGGTCGGCGCGGGCATGGCCGGCGTACAGACCGCGGTGGCCCTGCGCGAACAGGGCTTCACCGGCACCGTGACCCTGATCGGTGCGGAACCCCATCAGCCCTACGACCGGCCGCCGCTGTCCAAGGCCGTGCTGCTCGGCAAGGCCGAGGGCTCCGCCTTCGAGGTCGACTTCGAGGCGCTCGGCATCGAACTGCGCCTCGGTGTGGAGGTGCTGGGCGTCCGCGCCGGCGACCATGAACTCGACACCGTCGGCGGCCCGGTGCCGTACGACGTCCTGGTCCTCGCCACCGGCGCCGAACCGATCCGGCTGCCCGGCGCGGAGGGCGTCCCCGGCGTCCACCTGCTGCGCACCCTCGACGACGCCGAGCGGCTGCGGCCCGTACTCGCCCGGCAGCACGACATCGTGGTCGTCGGCGCGGGCTGGATCGGCGCCGAGTTCGCCACCGCCGCGCGCGACGCGGGCTGCGCGGTGACGGTCGTCGAGGCCGCCGACCGGCCGCTGGCGGGCGCCCTGCCCGCCGAGGTGGCCACACCGATGACCGCCTGGTACGCCGAGGCGGGGGCAGAACTGCGCACCCACGCGCGCGTGGCGCACATCGAGCCCGGCGAGGTCGTCCTCGACGACGGCTCCCGGCTGCCCGCCGACGCCGTCGTGGTCGGCATCGGCGCCCGACCCGCCACGTCCTGGCTGTCCGGCTCGGGCGTCGACCTCGGCGCGCACCGCGAGGTCGTGGCCGACGCCGGGCTGCGTACCTCGGTCGAGGACGTGTACGCCGTCGGCGACTGCGCCTCCTTCCCCTCGGGGCGCTACGGCGAGCGACTGCTGGTCCACCACTGGGACAACGCCCTCCAGGGCCCGCGCACGGTCGCGGCCAACATCATCGGTGAGACGCCGTCGGTCTACGACCCGGTGCCGTACTTCTGGTCCGAGCAGTTCGGCCGTTTCGTCCAGTACGCCGGCCATCACACCTCCGCCGACACGGTCCTGTGGCGCGGGGACCCGTCAGGGCCGGCCTGGACGGTCTGCTGGCTGCGCGAGAACCGGCTGGTCGCGCTGCTGGCGGTGGGCCGGCCGCGGGACCTGGCGCAGGGGCGGCGGCTGATCGAGGCGGGGACGGAACTGGACCCGGAGCTGCTGCCGGATCCGGGCAGGCCGCTGAAGGCGGCGGTGGTCTAGCGGAAATGTCGCGACAGGGGCCGTTTCGGGCGGCCCCGGCTTCCGACTGTCAGTGCGGGATGGCAGGCTTGATTCCGTGACCGAGATTGACGCAAAGATCGATGCTCTCGTCCCCGCCTGGCTCACCCTCCCCGACATCGCAGAAATGCTGGATGTCGAGGTGACGCGTGTGCGGCAGCTGGTCAAGGAGGGCCAGCTCATCGCCGTACGCCGAGGTGAGAACCGCGCACTGCACGTCCCCGCCGCCTTCATCGACGGGGTCGAGCAGAAGGTCGTCAAGGGCCTCACCGGGACCCTGACGCTCCTGCGGGACGACGGCTTCAGCGACGAAGAGATGCTGGAGTGGCTCTTCACCCCGGACGACAGCCTCCCCGGCACCCCGGCCCAGGCCCTCAGCGAGAACCGCGGCACGGAGGTGAAGCGCCGCGCCCAGGCGCTCGC
>JABFXD010000738.1 GCA_013361925.1 Streptomyces sp.
GGACGGGGCGAACTACACCCTCGCCAACGTCTTCATGCTCGCCTACCCGTACGGCGCCCCGGACATCAACTCCGGCTACGAGTGGTCGGACACGGACGCGGGACCGCCCAACAACGGCTCCGTGACGGCCTGTTGGCAGGACGGCTGGAAGTGCCAGCACGCCTGGCCGGAGATCATCCGCATGGTCGCCTTCCGCAACGCCGTGCGCGGTGAGTCCGTCACCAACTGGTGGGACAACGGGGGCGACGCGATCGCCTTCGGGCGCGGCAGCAAGGGCTATGTGGCCATCAACCACGAGTCGAGCAGCCTGAGCCGCACCTACCAGACGTCGCTGGCCGCGGGCACGTACTGCAACGTGCAGAACAACACGACGGTGACCGTGAACTCCAGCGGACAGTTCACCGCCACCCTGGGCGCCAACACCGCGCTCGCGATCTACAGCGGCAAGTCCAGCTGCTGAACCTTCCCTGGGGAACGTGGGATTGACGCTCATGGAGTGTCGTCCTGCGTTCTCCGGTGTTGTTGGGAGCGCTCCCGCAGAGGGAGGGCGAGATGCGCAGCATGAACCGGCAGGCGGCTGCCACCTGAAAGGTGTTTCCGTTACTTTCAAGACTCTTGCTGTAAGCCTTACGGCGGCGATACGGTCGCGCGGGGTCGGACCCACGTAGAGCCGTAATCGCAAGGAGTCCATCTGTGATACCGAGATGGCCGACGCCGTCGAGGCGCCGCACCGCCCACGTCGGACGGGTCGCCGCGGTCACCGTCACCGCGCTGGCCGCAGCGCTCGTCCAACCCCTCGCGGCGCGGGCGGACACACCGCCCCCGCCGCCCTCGGACGCGAAGCTCGCGGCCGAACCCGCCCGGCACGACTCCACCCGCGAGCAGTTCTACTTCGTGCTCCCGGACCGTTTCGCCAACGGCGACACCGGCAACGACGAGGGCGGCCTCACCGGTTCGCGCCTCGCCACCGGCTACGACCCCACCGACAAGGGCTTCTTCCAGGGCGGCGACCTCAAGGGCCTGACCAAGAAGCTCGACTACATCAAGGGCCTCGGCACCACCTCCATCTGGATGGCGCCGATCTTCAAGAACCGGCCCGTGCAGGGCACCGGCGCCAACGCCTCGGCCGGCTATCACGGTTACTGGATCACCGACTTCACCCAGGTCGACCCGCACTTCGGGACCAACCAGGACCTGGAGAACCTCATCTCCAAGGCCCATTCCAAGGGCATGAAGGTCTACTTCGACGTCATCACCAACCACACGGCGGACGTCGTCGACTACGAGGAGAAGTCGTACGACTACCTGTCCAAGGGAGCCTTCCCGTATCTGACCAAGGACGGCGAGCCCTTCGACGACGCCGACTACGCGGACGGCACCGAGGGCTTCCCGGACGTCGACGCGGACTCCTTCCCGCGCACGCCGACCGTGAGCGCCGCGCAGAAGGACGCCAAGGTCCCCTCGTGGCTCAACGACCCGACGATGTACCACAACCGGGGCGATTCCACCTACGCGGGCGAGTCCACGACCTACGGCGACTTCTCCGGCCTCGACGACCTGTGGACCGAGCGTCCCGAGGTCGTCAGCGGCATGGAGAAGATCTACGAGAAGTGGGTCAGGGACTTCGACATCGACGGCTTCCGGATCGACACCGTGAAACACGTCGACATGGAGTTCTGGACCCAGTGGGCCACCGCCCTCGACGCCTACGCCGCCCGGCAAGGCCGCGACGACTTCTTCATGTTCGGCGAGGTCTACTCCTCCGACACGTCGATCACCTCGTCGTACGTCACCCAGGGCCGCCTCGACGCCACGCTCGACTTCCCCTTCCAGGAGGCGGCACGGCAGTACGTCTCCCAGGGCGGCAGCGCGCAGAAGCTGGCGGCGCTCTTCGGTGACGACTACAAGTACACGACCGACAAGGCCAACGCGTACGAGCAGGTCTCCTTCCTCGGCAACCACGACATGGGCCGCTTCGGGTACTTCCTGAACCAGGACAACCCGAAGGCCACGGACGCGGAGTTGCTCGCCAAGGACGAGCTCGCCAACGAGCTGATGTTCCTCAGCCGCGGCAACCCGGTCGTCTACTACGGCGACGAGCAGGGCTTCACCGGCTCCGGCGGCGACAAGGACGCCCGCCAGACGATGTTCGCGTCGAAGACCGCCGACTACCTCGACGACGACGAGATCGGCACCGACCGCACGCACGCGAGCGACGCCTACGACACGAGCGCGCCGCTCTACCGGCAGATCAGCGCCCTCGCCAAGCTCCGCAAGGCCAACCCGGCCCTCACCGACGGCATCCAGACCGAGCGCTACGCGGCCGACGGCGCGGGCGTCTACGCCTTCTCGCGTACGGACGCGAAGACCGGCCAGGAGTACGTCGTCGCGTTCAACAACGCGGGCGAGGCCAAGTCGGCGACGTTCGCGGCCGGTTCGGCGGTCACGGCGTACAAGGGCGTCTACGGCACCGACGACTCGGTGAGGTCCGACGCCGACAAGAAGCTCACCGTCACCGTCCCGGCCGGCTCGGCGATCGTCCTCAAGGCGGCGGCCAAGCCCGCCAAGGCGGCCACCGCACCGACGATCACCCTCAAGGCCCCGGCCGCCGGCGCCACCGGCACGGTCACGCTGTCGGCCGACGTCGACGGCGGTCAGCTCAACCGGGTCGTGTTCGCCGCCCAGGTCGGCAACGGCAAGTGGAAGACGCTCGGCTCCGCCGACCACGCCCCCTACAAGGTCACGCAGGTCGTCGGCAAGGACGTACCGGCCGGAACGGCCCTGCGCTACAAGGCGGTTGTCGTCGACTCACAGGGCCGCACCGCGAGTGCCCTCGCCGCGTCCACCACCGGCACCCCGCCCGCCGAGGAGGTCCCCACCGCCACCTCCCGCGACTACGCGATCGTCCACTACAAGCGCGCGGACGGCGACTACGACGACTGGGGCCTGTACGCCTGGGGCGACCTCGCCGACGGTGAGGCCACCGACTGGCCGAACAGCCACCCCTTCACCGGCCGGGACGCCTACGGCGCCTTCGCCTACGTCAAGTTGAAGACCGGCGCCTCCAACGTCGGCTTCCTCGTCATCGACAAGGACGGCGACAAGGACGTCTCCGCCGACCGCTCGATCGACGTCACCAAGACCGGCGAGGTCTGGATCGAGCAGGGCAGGACCGACGTCCTCACCGAGAAGCCGGACTACCCGGCGCAGGACAAGACCAAGGCGGTCGTCCACTACCACCGCGCCGACGGGAACTACGACGGCTGGGGCCTGCACGTCTGGACGGGCGCCGCGAACCCCACCGACTGGTCGAACCCGCTGAAGCCGGTGAAGACTGACGCCTATGGCGCGGTCTACGAGGTACCGCTCACCGAGGGTGCCACCAGTCTCAGCTACATCATCCACAAGGGCGACGACAAGGACCTCCCGTCCGACCAGTCGCTGGACCTCACGGCCAACGGCCATGAGGTGTGGCTGTTGAACGGCCAGGAGAAGTACCTGCTGCCGCAGCCCGCGGGCTCCGCGGCCGCCCTCGACCTGTCCGCCTCCAAGGCGGTCTGGATCGACCGGAACACGGTCGCCTGGAACGGCTCCGACGCCGCCGCCTCCACCCAGCTCCTCTACAGCCGCGACGGCTCGATCGCCGTCAAGGACGGGGCGCTGACCAGTGACGACGAGCGCTGGCTGCGGCTGACCAGGACGACGCTCACCGACGCCCAGAAGGAGAAGTTCCCGCATCTGAAGGCGTACACCGCCTGGACCGTCGACCCCCGGGACCGCGACCGGGTCCGCGAGGCGCTCAGCGGCCAGGTCGTCGCCTCCCAGCGGGCCGCGAACGGCGCCGTCCTCGCGGCGACCGGCGTCCAGATCGCCGGCGTCCTCGACGACGTGTACGCGAGCGCGACCGAGGCCGACCTCGGCCCGACCTTCGACAAGAGCGGCCGACCCACGCTGTCCGTGTGGGCGCCGACCGCGCAGAGCGTCTCGCTGGAGCTCGACGGCTCCACGGTGAGGATGAGGCGCGAGGCGAAGACCGGCGTCTGGTCCGTCACCGGCCCGAAGTCCTGGAAGGGCAAGGAGTACCGGTACGTCGTCAGGGTCTGGGCGCCCAGCGTCCAGAAGGTCGTCACCAACAAGGTCACCGACCCCTACTCGGTCGCCCTGACCACCGACTCCGAGCGCAGCCTCGTCGTCGACCTCGACGACAGGTCGCTGGCCCCGTCGGGCTGGACGTCGTACAGCAAGCCGAAGGCCACCCCGCTCAAGGACGCGCAGATCCAGGAGCTGCACATCCGGGACTTCTCGGTGGCCGACAAGACGGTCCCCGCGAAGGACCAGGGCACCTACCTCGCCTTCACCGACAAGGACAGCGACGGCTCCCGGCACCTGAAGGAGCTGGCGAAGTCGGGCACCTCGTACGTGCACCTGCTGCCCGCGTTCGACATCGCCACCATCCCCGAGAAGAAGTCCGACCAGGCGACCACCGACTGCGATCTCGCCTCCTACGCGGCCGACTCCGACAAGCAGCAGGAGTGCGTCGCGAAGATCGCCGCGAAGGACGCCTTCAACTGGGGCTACGACCCGTACCACTACACGGTCCCCGAGGGTTCGTACGCCACCGACCCGGACGGCACCGGCCGCACGGTCGAGTTCCGCAAGATGGTCAAGGCGCTCAACGACGACGGTCTGCGGGTCGTCATGGACGTCGTCTACAACCACACCGCGGCCAGTGGCCAGGCCGACACCAGCGTCCTCGACCGGATCGTGCCGGGCTACTACCAGCGGCTGCTCGCCGACGGCTCGGTCGCCAACAGCACCTGCTGCGCCAACACGGCGACCGAGAACGCGATGATGGGCAAGCTGGTCGTCGACTCGATCGTCACCTGGGCCAAGGAGTACAAGGTCGACGGCTTCCGCTTCGACCTCATGGGCCACCACCCGAAGACCAACATCCTGGCGGTCAGGAAGGCCCTGGACCAGCTGACGCTCGCCAAGGACGGCGTCGACGGCAAGAAGATCATCCTGTACGGCGAGGGCTGGAACTTCGGCGAGGTCGCCGACGACGCCCGCTTCGTCCAGGCCACCCAGAAGAACATGGCCGGCACCGGCGTCGCCACCTTCTCCGACCGGGCCCGTGACGCGGTGCGCGGCGGCGGGCCCTTCGACGAGGACCCGGGCGTCCAGGGCTTCGCGTCCGGTCTCTACACCGACCCCAACTCCTCGAAGAACAACGGCACCTCGGCCGAGCAGAAGGCCCGGCTGCTGCACTACCAGGACCTGATCAAGGTCGGGCTGAGCGGCAACCTCGCGAAGTTCACCTTCACCGACACCGACGGCAAGGAGGTCACCGGCGCCGAGGTCGACTACAACGGCCAGCCCGCCGGCTACGCGGACGCCCCCGGCGACGCCCTCGCCTACGCCGACGCGCACGACAACGAGTCGCTGTTCGACGCGCTGACGTACAAGCTGCCCGCCACGACCAGCGCGGACGACCGCGCCCGGATGCAGGTCCTCGCCATGGCGACGGCCACCCTCTCGCAGGGCCCGTCCCTCTCCCAGGCGGGCACCGACCTGCTGCGCTCCAAGTCGCTGGACCGCAACTCCTACGACAGCGGCGACTGGTTCAACGCCATCCACTGGAACTGCGCGGACGGCAACGGCTTCGGCCAGGGCCTGCCGATGGCGGCCGACAACGAGTCCAAGTGGTCGTACGCCAAGCCCCTGTTGGCACAGGTCAAGGTCGGCTGCACACAGATCGGCGGGGCCTCGGCGGCGTACCAGGACCTGTTGCGGATCCGGTCGACGGAGAGCGTGTTCTCCCTCGACTCCGCCGCGCAGGTGCAGTCGAAGCTGTCCTTCCCGCTGTCCGGGAAGGCGGAGACGCCCGGCGTGATCACCATGGAACTCGGTGACCTCGTCGTGGTGTTCAACGCGACGCCCGAGAAGCAGGAGCAGCGGATCGTTTCTCTCGCGGGCCGGGACTACGAGTTGCACAAGGTGCAGGCCACGGGCGCGGACTCTACCGTCAAGCGGTCATCGTACGAGCGGGTTTCGGGCACCTTCGCCGTTCCGGGTCGCACTGTGGCGGTATTCTCCCGCAAGTCCTGACAAGGGCATTACCTTGGTGGGGCAGGCCCGGTCCGGGTCTGCCCCACTGTGTTGTCCAAGGGCTCTGCACACATGGACGTCGAAGGAAACCTGACAGGCACGACCGTCATGGTCGTGGACGATACGGAAGCAAGCCGCTACGCGATGGGCACCCTGCTGAGCCGGGCGGGGCACCGCGTCGTGCCGGTCGCCAGCGGTGGCGAGGCGCTCGCCGAACTCGACGTACGGCTGCGCAAAGGCACTCTGCCGGACGTGGCCCTCGTCGACGTGGGGCTGCCGGACATGAGCGGCTTCGACCTGTGCCGCCGCTTCAAGGAGCGGCCGCACACGGCTGGGCTGCCCGTCGTGCACTTCTCCGCCGCCCAGGTGGCCCCGGTCGACTGCTGCGAGGGCCTGGACGCGGGATCCGAGTCCTATCTGAAGGTGCCCGCCGAGCCGCTGGAGATCGAGGCGGTGGTCCGGGCCGCCGTGCGCAACGCACGGGTGCGGGCCGACGACCGGGCGCTGGTACGACGGCTGACCCTGCTGTCGGAGACGACCGTCACCATCCAGGCGGCACGTTCCTTGCAGGAGCTCAGCGACGCGGCGGCGGAGGGTATCTCGCGGGTCACCGGCACTCCCGCCGCTGTCTTCGTCCTGGACCAGGAGGACCGCTTGTGCCGGGGCCTGTCCCGGGACCGCATCTTGGTCGCCCTGCCGGACGACGGGGCCGATCGTGCGGTGGCCGCACTGCTGCGGCGGCTCACCCGGGGGCAGGCCGGCGGTGTGCAGCTCACGACGGTGCCCGCGCCGCTGTGGCCGGCCGGGTACTTCCGGCCCGGTGTCGAGCACGACGCCCGGCTGGCGCTCGTCCGCACGCAGGACGGCAGGGCCACGGTGTGCCTGGCCGCGCCCGCGCGCGGGATGCGGAGGATGGGCCCCGAGCGCGAGAGCCTGCTGGCCCAGCTGACCCAGGCCACCGCGTTCGCCGCCGAACCACTCCTCATGTACCAGGTGGAGCGGCATGTCGCCCTCACCCTCCAGCACAGCTTCCTGCCCCAGCCGCACCGGCTGCCCGAGCTGCCCGGAATGAACGTCGTGGTCCGCTATGTGCCGGCGTCCCCGGAGACCGAGATCGGCGGCGACTTCTACGCCGTGCTGCGGACCGACGAGGGCGTGCTCACCGCGGTCGGCGACGTCGTGGGGCACTCGCTGGACGCGGCGACCGTCATGGTGGAGATCCGCCACGCGCTGCGCGCCTACGCGGTCGAGGACAGCGACCCGTGCGTGCTCGCCGAGCGCCTCGACCGGATGCTCCAGCGCTACCACCCCGACCTCACAGCCACCGTCTGCATGGCCCTCGTCGACCCCGCCACCGGGCGCACCCAGGTGGCCAACGCGGGCCACATCCCCCCGCTGATCGTCCGTGACACCGCGAGCGCCGACTACGTCAAGGCGGCCGGACCGCTGCTCGGCGTCGGCCTGCCCCACCCGCCCGTCACCGAGCTCTTCCTCGAACCCACCGACCGGCTCCTCATGGTCACCGACGGCCTGATCGAGACCCGCGGCACCGACCTCTCGGTCTCCATGGAACACCTCCGCGCGGCTGCCGCCGGCTCCCTGCCCGGCCTGGACGCCCTGTGTGACACCCTCCTCGCCTCGTTCGGCCACGACCGCGAGGACGACATCGCGATGCTGGCTCTGCGCCTGGAGTGAGACGGTTAGGGTGACCTGGTTGACCTAGAACAGGAGTGCCCATGCCGCAGATCACCGTCGACTACTCCCAGACGATCACTCCCGCCTTCGACCGGGCCGGTTTCGCCCGGGCGTTGCACGAGGCGACGGTGGAGATCGCGGCGGCGAAGCCGGAGGCGTGCAAGACGCAGTTCCGGGCGAGCGAGTTCACGGCCTTCGGATACGAGGAGGGCGGCCACGCCGTGGTCCATGTCACCCTCGGTCTGCTCGCCGGGCGCACCGACGAGACCAAGGCGAAGCTCACGGAAGCGGTCCTGGAGCTGCTGCGCAAGCACATCGAGGACCAGGGCGTCGTGCTGCACGCCTCCGCGGAGGTGCGCGACCTGGACGCCTCCTACCGGAAGTTCTAGGACGCCAGCGCGATCAGCCGGCCCACCAGGTCGGCGAACGGCCCGTCGGTCGGCTCGTCGCGGAGCATGACACGCATCAGCGCGCCCATCTCCTCGTCGTAGGCGGCGCTCACCGCGGCGAGCGCCGCGAAGTCGTGCACGAGCTGCGCCTCCAGCTCGCCGCGCGGGATGCGTCGGCCGTCCAGCCAGATAAGCGCCGTCGACTCGGCGAGCGAGATCCAGGAGCGGACGACCAGTTCCAGCCGCGCGGGCGGGTTCGTGACGCCCAGATGCGACAGGATCTGTTCGTACGCGGCCTGCCGTACCGAGTCGATGAGCGCGTTGGTGGCCGAGGAGCCGACGGCCGGGCCGCCGCGCATCAGGGCCGCGAAGCCGGGCCCGTGCTCGTCCACGAAGTCGAAGAAGCGCCGCATCACCCGCAGCAGCCGGACCCCGAGCGGCCCTTCCCGCGGCTCGACGAACCGGCCCGCCAGGTCGTCCGCCGCCCGCTTCAACGCGGCCTCGTACAGGCTGAGTTTGCCGGGGAAGTAGTGGTAGACCAGCGGACGCGAGATGCCCGCCGCGGACGCTATCTCGTCGATGGACACATCATCGGGCGAGCGCTGGCTGAACAGTTCGAGGGCGACGCCGATCAACTGCTGCCGCCGTTCCTCGACTCCCATTCTTCGCCGTACCCCGGTAGTCATGCGAACACCTTACCGATCGGATCCGGCCCGGAACGGGCCGGTCCGACCAACGGCGTTCACATGTCCAGCACAAGTCGCTCACTTCGTGCCCGCGAAACGCAGATGAGCATCGAGTCGCCGCGCTCCCCGTCCGTCAGCAGCTCATCGCGGTGGTCCACCTCGCCCTCCAGCACCCGCTGTTGGCAGGTCCCGCAGAATCCCTGCTCGCAGGAGTAGAGGGTGTTCGGCAGCTCCGCGCGCACGGCCGCGAGCACCGTCGAGTCGGCGGGTACCTTCAACGTCCGCCCGCTGCGCCGGAGTTCGAGTTCGAAGGCGGCGCCAGGTGCTGAGGCGCGCGGCGTGAACCGCTCCACGCGCACCTGCGGATACCGCTCTTCGACCGCCGCCATCAGCCCCTCGGGCCCGCAGCAGTACAGGGCGGCACCCTCGGGCACCTCCAGCGCGTCGAGATCGGGCACCCCGGTGACGACGGTGACCCGGCCGTCGAGCCGCTCCAGTTCGGCCACGAACGGCATCGACTCCCGCGACCGCCCGCAGTACAGCAGCCGCCACTCGACGCCCTCGGGCAGGGCCCGCAGCATCGACAGGACGGGAGTGATCCCGATGCCGCCCGCGACGAAGACGTACGACTCGGCCGCGACCAGCGGGAAACGGTTGCGCGGCCCGCGCACCTCGATCTCCATGCCCTCGGCCAACTGCTCGTGCACCTCGCGCGAGCCACCCCGCCCGTCCTCGACCAGCCGGGTCGCCACGGTGTACGAGGAGGTGTCCGCCGGGTCCCCGCACAGCGAGTACTGCCGTACGAGGCCCGACGGCAGCACCAGGTCGAGATGCGCGCCGGGCTCCCAGCGCGGCAAGTCATGGCCTTCCAGGCGCAGTTGTACGACCCCCTCGGCGACCGTCTCGCGCGAGGTCACCAGCAGTCTGAGCGCCCGCGACCGGGGCCGCCCGGAGACCGGCTCCTCCAGGGCGGGCATCGGCCACAGCGGAGACGCCTGGATACGGCGGCGCATGGCCCGGCGCGCGAGCAGCGCGGCCCCCGCGACGACCGCCACGGTCAGCGGCTTCGGCATCACGCGGCACCTTTCTCGGCGGCCTTCTCGGCGGCCAGCGCCGCGGGGGACCGGTCGAGATAGGCGACGGCCTGCTCGGTGCAGCCCTCCTGGGAGGGGTGGTAGTCGCGGCTCAGATAGCGCGGTATCGACCGGAGCAGGTCGCCGGTGCCCGGCAGTACGCCCCGCCGCCCCCGGACGTAGAAGTCCTTGAAGCTCGCCCTGCCGTCGACGAGCGTCGGGTCGTTCGCCATGAAGAACCGCGCCCCGCGCTGCCACAGGAACACCAGTGCCGCGAAGGCCAGCGCCCAGGTCCGCACCCGGCGCCGGTAGCCGCCGTCCACGTGCTGGAAGAGCTCGAAGGCGACCGACCGGTGCTCGACCTCCTCGGCGCCGTGCCAGCGCAGCAGGTCCAGCATGGTCGGATCGGCGCCCCGCCGGTCCAACTCGTCGGCGTTCAGGACCCAGTTGCCCAGAAAGGCGGTGTAGTGCTCGATGGCCGCGATGGTGGCCACCCGCTCCATGAGCCACCACCTGCGCGCCCGGCCCGGCGGCAGCGTCCGGTCGCCGAGCAGCTTCTCGAAGAACCAGTCGATCTGGGCGGTGTACGGCGTCGGATCGAGGCCCTGCTCCCGCAGGTGCGGCAGGACCTCGTCATGGGCCTGGGAGTGCATGGCCTCCTGCCCGATGAACCCGATGACGTCCTCGCGCAGCCGCTCGTCCCGGATGTACGGCAGCACCTGCCGGTAGACGTGCACGAACCACCGCTCACCGGCGGGCAGCAGCAGATGCAGCACATTGATGGTGTGCGTGGTGAAGGGGTCGCCGGGCACCCAGTGCAGCGGGGTGTCGTCCCAGGAGAAGGACACCTTGCGGGCCTTGAGGTGCACCCGGTCCTGCGTGTTAGACATGGCGTCAATGTACTGACGAGTAGGACCGAGAGGAAGTCTCGTGCGGTGACTTGTTGACGCCAGTGTCAGCTAGCGCAGTCCGTTGATCGCCCGGCCACTGTTCAAGGTCCCCTTCAGCCCGGCCCGGGCGCCGTCCTTCGCCTTCACGGCCAGCAGGTTCCCCCGGGCCGAGCCGCTGACGGCCCCGGTCGCGCTGATCGACGCGGTGTTCCTGCCGCCCGCCGCCAGCAGGTACCAGGACCCCGTCCCCGACTTCCACAGCACACCGGCCAGCACGTTCGGATCGCGCGGACCGCACGCCGGGACGTTCTCGGCCTGCGCCGCGACCGCCCCGTACGTCCCGCCCGGCGTGCGGAACTGCGCCAGCACGCGCGTCCCGCCGCCCCGCCAGGTCTCCGCGCGCGTGCACACCCACTGCGCCGCCCCGCCCGCGTCGGGCAGCCGCTGGTCGGCGTACGCCCACGCGTTCACCGTCCGTACGCCGGCCGAGCGCATCACGCCCAGCGAGCAGGCGTACGGCGCCCAGGTGCGCAGCGCCTCCGCACCGGACGCCTCGTGCGGCGCGCCGGGGCGGCCGGTGGTGAGGCGGGCCGGGACCAGTTCACCGAGGTCGCTCAGCAGCCGGGTGCCGGAGCGGTCCGTCAGCTCCAGGACGTTCCAGGACGTGCAGCTGCCGTTCTGCTGCACCGAACCGGCCAGCGGCGAGGTGACCCCGCTCGTCGGCGTGAGGTCCATCGCGCCGGAGCCGGGCTTGAGGAGATCGCGCTCGGCCGCCTTCGTCACCCAGGGCGCCAGCAGATAGCGGACGTTGCCGTCGGCCCGGCCCAGCACGATCGCGCTCGCCTCACCCGGGGTCGCCCCGTCGACCCGCGCGAAGTCGAGGGCCGCGCCCTCGGTGCCGTCCTTCGGCTCGGCGTAGCGGGCGATGCGCAGACCGTCGTAGAGGATCACCACCCGCGCGTTGTCGACGAGCCCGGCGTACAGGAGCTGCGGCGGGCCCGCGGGGCCGCCGGACGGGGTGCCGGGGGTCGCGGAGACACGGACGGTCTCGCCGGGGCGGGCCCAGACGGCGAGGGCGCGGCGCAGCAGCGCGGTGTCGTGGGCGAGGCCGCCACGGGCGGGCCAGACGGAGAAGTCGTTGCGGGAGGCGGCCTCCCAGGCGGTGGCCGGCACCCGGGTCAGCTGGGCGGGGTCGAGCGCGGCCCGCGCCGACGGGTTCTCCGCGTACGCGGGTGCCGCGGCACCGTCGGGACCCCAGCCGTCGCCCGGCAGACCGAGCAGCGCCCCGCACACGGCGACCGCCGCCGCGGCGGCGAGCGCGGCCTTCAGGTGCTGCCTGCGGCGCATCAGATCGGTGGGGCGGGCCTGGAGCGAGCAGGGGTCGAACTCGGGGGAGTCGAGCAGGGCGTACTCCGCGGGCACCTCGGCGGCCTCTTCCAGCGCCGCCTCCGCGTCCGTCGCCCCCGCCTCGGTCAGCACCCGGCGGACATCGCCGTCCGGGAGGCGCTCCAGGCCGCGCAGCACATAGGCGGCGCGGGCCTCGCCGGACAGGGCCGACAGCCGCTGGTCCAGGGCGAGTTCGTCGGCGCCGCCCGACCGCGGGAAGAGCCTGAGACCCCACACCTGGGGGAGCAGCGGCGGCAGTTGGGAGCGCCTGGGCCACGCCCTGCGAGTCAGCGGCAGGCCCGCCTCCAGCGCCGTACGCAGCACCTGGAGGCGGACGAAGGCATACCCCGGGTCACCGTCGCGGCCGGTCGACTGGGCCGGGATGGCCGGTGTCGAGGCACGCCCGCGCGGCAGGGCACGCTGGACGAGGGCGTGCGCGGTCAGGACGCGCCGGTTGCGGCCGAGGCTCGGCGGCAGCACCAGGTAGGCCAGCCGGACGAGGCGTGGGTAGTGCTCGACGAGCGCGGCCTCGGCCTGTTCGACGTCGACGAACGGCTCGGCGGAGGCGGACGGTGCGGGGCGCGGGGCGACATCCTGTGACTGCACGTTCAGCAGAACGAGCGAATCGTGCGGAGGTCACCGCCGTGCGGGTGACAGGGCGCTCCGCTGGCAGTGCCGCGACGGGTTGTCGTTCGTCTGCGGCTCCGCTGTGGCTGGTCGCGCAGTTCCCCGCGCCCCTTCAGGGGGTTGCTCAGCCGTCGGTGTCCGGCTGGACCAAGGCGCGGGCGTAGTTCGCCATCGAGCGCTGGTAGCGCGGCAGATGGGGAGCGAGGGCGCCGAGGACCAGCGAGAGGCCCTCGCGGTCGCGGCCGAGGCTGGACAGACACAGGGCGAGACAGGCTCGTACGGCGTCGTCC
>JABFXD010000742.1 GCA_013361925.1 Streptomyces sp.
GGTCGGGCGGGTGAGGGGGTGCGTGTTCATCGGGTCCTCGCGGTCGGGCGGGTGACGGGGTGCGTGTTCATCGGGTCCTCGCGGTCGGGCGGGTGACGGGGGTGAAACCGGCGGGCGGCGGCGGGAGTCGGTCCCCGGCGGCCGCCGCCGTGTAGACGTAGGCGTCGGGGCGCAGGGCGACGGCCGCCGCGCGATGGGTGGTCAGCCAGGGCAGCAGGACGCCGTCGCTGTCGACGACCGCGCCTTCGGCCGGCCTGGAGCCCACCGGCAGGACGGCCAGCGAGGGAACGCCGAGGCGGTCCCAGGCCGGCTGCGGGGTCGGCCGCCCGAGGTGCAGCAGCAGCCACCGGCCGCCGAGCGCGTCGTCCAGGCGTACGCGCTCCCCGTCGGCGCCGGTCACCCAGGGCTGCGGGATCTGATGTCCCGTGGCCTTGGTGCGGGGGCGGGCCTGGAGACCGTCGGCGTAGTGGGCGACCGGTATCCAGTTGGAGTCGGTCAGCCAGTTGCTCAGGCGCTGGACCCGGTTCAGGAGCGGGAGGACGGTGTCGCGGACGCGGGTGACCGGGCGGCGCCGTTCGGTGATGATGCGCCCGACGAGGACGGCCCGTCGGGTGACCTCCCGGACGTGGGGTTTGCGCTCGGTCTCGTAGCTGTCGAGCACCGACTCGGGCAGCTCGCCGCGCAGCACCGCGTCCAGTTTCCAGCACAGGTTCGCCGCGTCCCGTACGCCGGCGGCCATGCCCTGTCCGATCCACGGCGGCATCGCGTGGGCCGCGTCGCCGGCGAGGAAGACCCGGCCGACGCGGAAACGGGCGGCGAAGCGGACGTGGTGGCTGTAGACGGTGGCGCGCAGGATCCTGATCCGGTCCCGGCCGATGCCGTACTTGGCGACCATCGCGTGGATGGCGTCGTCAGTGGTCAGGCGCTGCTCGTCGTCGCCGGGGAGGATCGGGAACTCCCAGCGGTGGTGGCCCAGCGGGGTCGGGCAGTCGACCGCGGGCCGCTCCGGGTCGCAGCGGAAGCGGAGCCGATCGTGGTCGGGCCAGGGCTTGAGCATCTCGGTGTCGACGACGACCCAGCGATCCTCGTACGTCCGCCCCTCGTAGCCGACGTTGAGCTGGGCGCGGGTCAGGCTGGAGCCGCCGTCGGCCGCGATGACGTACCGCGCGCGCAGGCGACGTACGGAGTCGTCTTCGGTGGACACCACGGTGAGCTCCACTCCGTTCGCCTCCTGGCGCAGGCGCAGACACTCGTGGCGCAGCCGCACCTCCACGTTCGGGTAGCGCTCGACACCCTCACGCAGGACCTGCTCCAGCGCGGGCTGGTAGAGGAACATCTGCGGCGGATGGCCGTGGCCGCGCGGGGTGGGGCAGGCGCTGAGGAAGGTCCGGCCGCGGGCGTCGACGAAGTCGAGCGGGCGCTCGGCCAGCATGTCCCGCTTGAGCCGGTCGGCGAGGCCGGCGCGCTGCCAGATCCGTACGACCTCCTCGTCCGTCGAGATGGCCCGGGCGCGGGAGTAGACGTCGGCGTCCCGTTCCAGGACGACGACCCGGAGACCCGCCGCGCCCAGCAGGTTCGCGGCCGTGACGCCGGTCGGCCCGTAGCCGATCACCGCCACGTCGTACGTGCTGTCACTGTCTTCGCTCACCCGGACCACCTCGTTGCTGTAACGCTTATTCCAATTGGAATGCTCGCTACGGTAAGGTGGTGGTCGAAGACGGTCAAGAGGTTGGGCGGCGCGGGAGGGACACCTTCATGACCAGGCGCGTCAGGCGGGCGAACGGCGTGGAGTCGCGGGAGCGGATCCTCGACGCGGCCGTGGAGATCGCGGGCGAGCGCGGCTACGAGGGCACGTCCATCGCGGCCGTCAGCGCCAAGTGCGGGCTGCCCGCCAGCTCGATCTACTGGCACTTCGAGCACAAGGACGACCTGATCGCGGCGGTCATCGAGCGCAGCTTCGAGGCCTGGCTGTCGGCCGTGCGGCTGCCGGACGAGACGACGGGGACGCCGCTGGAGCGGGTGCTGGTCATGGCGCGGAACGTGGCGGAGTCACTGCTGGCCGCGCCGGACTTCCTGCGGCTCGGTCTGATGCTCGCCCTGGAACGGCGGCCCGCCGAGCCGCGCGGGCGGACGGTGTTCCTCCAGGTCCGTGAGTCCGCCCGGCGGCGGATCGCCGACGACGTCCGCGGCCTCTTTCCGGAGCTGGACGAGGCCGCCGTGCAGACCCTGACCACCTACACGGTGGCCGGTGCCGACGGTCTGTTCGTGCACCGGGAGATCAACGGCGGTGCCGTCGATCTGCGGACGATGTTCGAGCTGCACGCACGGCTCGTGTTCGACGCGGCGGCCCGGCTGGCGGCACGGCCGTGTGATGCCCCCTCGACTTCCCTCAGCCCACCCAGAAAGCGATCCGCATGACTGCCGACTCACCCCGCCGTATCGACGTCCACCACCATCTGATCCCGCCGTTCTACCGCGACCTGCTCACCAAGGCGGGCATCGCCGACGCGGGTGGCCGTGCCCTGCCGAACTGGAGTGCGGAGGCGGCCCTGGAGCAGCTGGATCTGCTGGGCACCGACACCGCCGTCGTGTCCGTCTCCACCCCCGGCACCGGCTTCCTCACCGACCCGGCCGAGGCCGCCGGCCTGGCCCGCCGGCTCAACGAGTACGCGGCCGGCCTTCCCGAGCGGTTCGGCTGGTTCGCCACCGTCCCGATGCCGGACGCCACCGCCTCGGCCGCGGAGGCCGTGCGCGCCCTGGACGAACTGGGCGCCGACGGGGTGACCCTCCTGGCCAACAACCGGGGCACCTATCTGGGCGCGCCCGGCCAGGACGCCCTGTGGCGAGCACTCAACGACCGGGGCGCCGTCGTCTTCGTACACCCGGCCGACCTTCCGGCACCCGCCGTCGAGGGGATCCCGCCGTTCGCCGCGGACTTCCTCCTGGACACCACGCGGGCCGCCTTCCTCCTCGTCCGCAACGGCATCGTCCGTACCCACCCGGACATCCGGTTCGTCCTCAGCCACGCGGGCGGCTTCGTGCCGTACGCCTCCCATCGCATGGCCGTCACCATCGCGGGCGAGACCGGGCGCAGCCCGCTGGACGTCCTGGACGACTTCCGCTCCTTCTACTTCGACACCGCGCTGTCCTCCAGCCCGGCCGCCCTGCCCACGCTGCTCGCCTTCGCCCGCCC
>JABFXD010000112.1 GCA_013361925.1 Streptomyces sp.
GAGGGGGAGGGGCTGGAGGACGTCGTCGGCGTGCTCCTCAACACCGTGCCGATGTGGACGCGGGCGCGGCCCGACGACACGGTCCGGGAGTACCTCGCCGGTGTGCAGGCGGCCCGGGTCGCGGCGATGGAGCACGAGCACCTCGGGTTGGGCGAGATCCAGCGGGCCAGCGGCCACGACACCCTGTTCGACAACCTGTTCGTGCTGCAGAACTTCCTGGACCTGGACGCCTTCGCCGAGATGAACGCCCGGCACGGGATCACCTCGGTGCGGGCCGACGACTCCACGCACTATCCGTTCACCTGGGTGGTCACACCCGGCGACCGGCTCACGGTCAAGCTGGAGCACCGCGACGAGGACAGCGCGGGTGCGCGGCGGCTGCTCGACGAGTATCTGCGGGTGCTGGAGGACGTGGCCCGCTCGACCGGACCGGTCGGGGCGTTGCCGGGGCTGGGGCCGGCCCCCGTGCCCGGGGCACGGACGGACGTGGGCACGGACACCGTCGTCGACCGGTTCGACCGGGCGGCGGACCGGGCACCTGAGCGGGTGGCGCTCGTCGCCCACGGCGCGCGGATGACCTTCGCCGAACTGCGGGACCGCAGCCGCGAGGTGGCCGGGGTGCTCGCCGGACGCGGCATCGGACCGGAGACGGCCGTGGGCCTCGCGATCCCGCGCTCCCTCGACTCGATCGTCGCCCTGTTCGCCGTGCTGCGCGTCGGCGCCGCCTATGTGCCGCTGGAGCTGGACCACCCGGACGAACGGATCGCGGCGATCGTCGAGGACGCCCGCCCGGACGTCATCCTCACCGTGAGCGCGGTGGCGCCCCGGCTGACCGGTGACCTCGTCGAGCTGGACCGGCCGCTGCCCGAGGCCGAGGCGTTCGTGACGTTCACCCCCGACGACCCCGACCGGCTGCGGCACCCCGCGTACACGATCTACACCTCGGGTTCCACCGGGAAGCCCAAGGGTGTGGTGACCGAGTACGCCGGGCTCACCAACATGCTGATCAACCACCAGCGCCGCATCTTCGAACCGGTGCTGGCCGAGCACGGACACCGCGTCTTCCGGATCGCCCACACCGTGTCGTTCGCGTTCGACATGTCGTGGGAGGAGCTGCTGTGGCTCGCCGACGGGCATGAAGTGCACATCTGCGACGAGGAGTTGCGCCGCGACGCGCCCCGGCTCGTCGCCTACTGCCTGGAGCACGCCATCGACGTCATCAACGTGACCCCGACCTACGCCCAACAGCTCGTCGCCGAGGGCCTGTTGGACGATCCGGGCCGGCGTCCCCCGCTGGTGCTGCTGGGCGGCGAGGCCGTCACCCCGACGCTGTGGCAGCGGCTCGCCGACACCGAGGGCACCGTCGGCTACAACCTGTACGGGCCCACCGAGTACACCATCAACACCCTCGGCGTCGGCACCTTCGAGTGCCAGGACCCGGTGGTGGGCGTCGCCATCGACAACACCGACGTCCACGTCCTCGACCCCTGGCTGCGGCCCCTGCCCGACGGCGTCCCCGGCGAGCTGTACGTGTCGGGCATCGGCATCGCCCGCGGCTACCTCGGCCAACCGGCCCAGACCGCGCACCGCTTCGTGGCCTGCCCGTTCGGCGCCCCCGGCGAGCGCATGTACCGCACCGGCGACCTGGTCGTCCGGCGGCCCGACGGAAACCTGATGTACCTGGGCCGCACCGACCAACAGGTCAAGATCCGCGGCCATCGCGTCGAACTGGGCGAGGTGGAGGCCGTCTTCGCCGCCCACCCGGCGGTGCGCTTCGTCGCCGCCGTCGCCCAGGCCGACCCCCAGGTCGACGGCGCCCATCGGCTCGCCGCCTATCTGGTCCTGGAGGGCGCCGAGTTGGCGACGGTGGCCGCCGAAGTGGGCGCGGGCCTGCCGGACTTCCTGCGCCCGACCCATTACGCCCAGGTCGACAGCATCCCGCTCACCGTCAACGGGAAGGCCGACACCAAGGCGCTCCCGGAGGCCAAGCCACTGGGCGCGCTGACTACGGCGGGGGAGCGGGGCCCGCAGACCGAGACCGAGAGCGTGGTGTGCGAGTACTTCGCCGAGGCACTGGACCTGGACGACGACGAGGTGAGCGCGGTGGGAGACTTCGTGTCCCTCGGCGGTCACTCCATGCTGGCGGTACGACTGATCGGGCTGCTCCGCCGGGAGTTCGGCCCGGTGATCACCATCCGAGACCTGTTCACCCTGCGCACCCCGGAAGCGATTGCCCGCCACCTCGATGACCAGTCCTGACACCCAGGCGCCCCGCTCCGGGGCCGACATCCTCCGCATCGCCCTGCGCCGCAACGTCGGCGCCATGACCCGGGGCACCGTCCTCATGGGCCTGTACCAGGCCGGTGAGACGGCGTTCCCGATCGCGCTGGGCCTGATCGTCGAACACGCCCTGCGGCACCGAAGCCCCGGTGCGCTCGGCCTGTCGATCGCCGCGCTGGCGGTGATCGTCACGACCGTGTCGCTGTCGTGGCGGTACGGGATGCGCGTTCTGCAGAAGGCCAACACGAGCGAGGCCCACCGCTGGCGGGTCCGGGTCGCGGCCTGCGGACTCCAGCCGGTGGCCCGGGACGTCGACCTCAAGTCCGGCGAGGTGCTGACCATCGCCACCGAGGACGCCGACCAGACCGCCGACATCATCGAGGTGGTGCCGCTGCTGATCAGCTCGCTGGTCGCGGTCCTGGTCGCCGCCGTCGCGCTGGGCCTGGCCGACCTCCGGCTCGGCCTGCTGGTGATCGCGGGCACCGTCGCGATCCTGTCGATCCTGAGCGTGCTGTCGAAGCGCATCGGCGACAGCACCCAGGAGCAGCAGGCCCGGGTCGCGCGGGCCGGCGCGAAGGTCGCCGACCTGATCACCGGCCTGCGCCCACTGCACGGCTTCGGCGGCAACCACGCGGCGTTCCGCTCGTACCGTCAGGTCAGCACCGAGGCCAGGCACCAGGCGGTCACCGTCGCCAAGGTCAACGGCGCCTACGCGGGCGCCGCACTCGCCCTCAACGCGCTCCTCGCCGCCGCCGTGACCCTGACGGCGGGCTGGCTTGCGTTCGAGGGCCGCATCACCATCGGTGAGCTCGTCATGGCGGTGGGGCTCGCCCAGTTCATCATCGAACCCCTCAAGCTCTTCTCCGAGATGCCCAAGTACGTGATGATCGCGCGCGCCTCCGCGGAACGCCT
>JABFXD010000654.1 GCA_013361925.1 Streptomyces sp.
CTCGACCATCCGCACCGCCTGGGACTCCACCCGCCGCGGCGGCCGGACGACGGTCGTCGGCATCGGCGGCAAGGACCAGCAGGTCACCTTCAACGCCCTGGAGATCTTCCACTGGGGCCGGACCCTGGCGGGCTGCGTCTACGGCAACTCCGACCCGGCCCGAGACCTGCCGGTCCTCGCCGAGCACGTCCGCGCGGGCCGCCTGGACCTGGGTGCCCTGGTGACGGAACGGATCGCGCTCGACGGCATCCCGGCCGCGTTCGAGAACATGATCGCGGGTAAGGGCGGTCGGGCGCTGGTCGTCTTCTAGCACGCCACGCATGTGACCCCGGCCCGCGCAAGGCGGGCGCCAAGCCTCAGACCCGGCCTGACCCGAGGCCGGGTCACAGGCGTGCCCACCGGCCCCTTGAGTGCTCCGGGCAACCTTCCCGCACAACCATTGCCTCCATACCGTCCGGTTAGTATGTTCGCCGCCAACGTCCCCACAGCACCCACCGGAGTGTGCACGCATGGACATGGCCCCCTCCGCTCCCTCCCTCCCCACGACCGCCCTCCCCACGGTCAACCGCCGCCGCGTAGCCACGGCGGCCGCCCTCGCCTCAGCCGTCGAGTGGTACGACTACTTCGTCTTCGGCATAGCCGCCGCCCTGGTCCTCGGCGACCTGTACTTCCCGGCCGGCAGCTCCACCGCCGGCGTCCTCGCCTCCTTCGCGACCTTCGCCGTGGGCTTCCTGGCCCGTCCGATCGGCGGCATCGTCGCCGGCCACCTCGGCGACAAGCGCGGCCGCAAGCCGATGCTGGTCCTGGCGCTCACGCTCATGGGCCTCGCCACGACCGGCATCGGCCTGCTCCCGACCTACGACACGATCGGCGTGGCCGCCCCGATCCTGCTGGTCGCCCTCCGTGTCGTGCAGGGCATCGCGGTCGGCGCGCAGTGGGGCGGCGCGATGCTGCTGGCCACCGAGTACGCCCCCGAGGGCAAGCGGGGCGTCTACGGCAGCGTCGTCCAACTCGGCGTCCCCATCGGCGTGGTGACCGCCAACACGGTCTTCCTGCTGGCCGGCGCGTTCACCACGGACAGCGGGTTCGCGGCCTGGGGCTGGCGAGTCCCCTTCCTCATCGGCCTGTTCGTCCTCGCACTGGCCTGGTACATCCACGCCAAGGTCGAGGAGACCCCCGAATTCCGCGAGGCAGAACGGCAGTTGGCGGAGAAGGAGAAGTCGGAGCAGAGCTCCCCGCTCCGCACGATCCTGCGCGACCACCTCGGCACGGTCCTCCTCGCGGGCGGCTCCTTCGCCGTGAACACCGCGACCTTCTACATCCTGATCACCGGCGTCCTCGACTACACGACCCGAGAACTCGACATGAAGAAGAGCGCGGTCCTCACCGTCTCGCTCTGCGTCAGCCTCACCCAGCTCGTCCTGATCCCGGCCGCGGCGGCACTCTCCGACCGCTACGGCCGCATCCGGATCTACACCATCGGCGCGATCGGCATCGCCGCGTGGGCGATCCCGCTGTTCCTGCTGATCGACACCGGCTCACTGCTCTGGCTGGCGGTCGCCACCTTCGTCGCCAGCTGCTTCCTGAGCATCATGTACGGCCCCCAGGCCGCCCTGTTCGCCGAGCTGTTCACGCCGGAGATGCGCTACACCGGCGCCTCCCTCGGCTACCAGATCGCGGCCGTGGCGGGCGGCGGGCTCGCGCCCTTCCTGATGGTCCTGCTCCTGGAGGCGACCGGCACCTCCCTGGCCGTCTCCGGCTACATCATCGCCCTCTCCGTCATCGCCCTGATCTCCATCAAGGTCCTTGCGGGCAGGGCACGTTCACACTGAGTCGGTGACCTTCGCGGGCCGTGGCGCCACCGCCGCCGCGGCCCGCGACCGGGACACCGCGACCCCCGCGAGACACAGCACCCCGCCCGCCAGCGTGAACAGCCCCGGCACCTCACCGAGCACCACCCAGGACATCAGCACCACCAGCGCGGGCACCGCGTAGGTGGTCGCGCCCATCCGGCTGGCGGTCGTACGGGCGAGGGCGTACGCCCAGGTGGTGAAGGCGAGCGCGGTGGGAAAGACACCCAGATAGACCATGTTGAGCGTCGCGGAGACGGGCGCGTCGGCCACCTGGTGGGCCAGCTGCCCGGCGAACGGCAGACACACGACGGCCCCCACGAGACAGCCGTACGTGGTGACTTGCAGCGCACTGGCGGTCCCGAGCGCCGGCTTCTGGGCGACGACCCCACCGGCGTACGCGACGGCGGCGAGCAGACACAGCACCACCCCGAGCACGGACGAACCGCCCCCACCCGACATCGACACCCCCACGGTGACGGCCCCCGCGAACGACACCGCCATCCCGGCGAGCAGCCGCGGGGGCATGGCGTCCCCGAGCAACCGCGAGCCGAGCAGCGCGATGAGGATCGGCCCGATGTTCACGACCAGGGCGGCGGTACCGGCGTCCACCTGCTGCTCACCCCAGTTCAGGACGACCATGTAGACCCCGAACCAGAGCAGCCCGGATATCCCGATCCCGGGCCAGGCGGCTCGGGGAGGGGGCCCTTCACGTCGTACGAGACACAGGGCGCTCAGCGCGATGACACCGGAGAGCAACCGCCCGAGCGCGAGGGCGCCGGGCGAGTAGACATCCCCCGCACTCCGGATGGAGACAAAGGCGGAGGCCCAGAGCAGGACGGTGACAAGGGCGGCACCGGCGGCGAGAAGGTCAGGGCGACGGTGGTTCATCATGCTCCCGAGGCTAGGTAGGGGGAGGGTGAGGGGCTGGCGCATTTCAGACGCGACGCTGTGACGCCGCCAAGGGGCGCGGGGAACTGCGCGACCAGCCCAAACGGACCCGCAGACGAACACCGACCGGCGGAAGTGTCACCTCAACACCGCCGCCTCGATACCCAAGAGCTCCCCCAACGCCCGCTCCCCCAACGCCGTCACCTTCACCGCCCGCTCCGACCCGATCCGCACACACCACCCCACCTCCAACGCATGCCGACACAACGCCGCCCCCGCCACCCCCGCGAGATGAGGACGCCGCTCCGTCCAGTCCAGACACCCCCGCACCAACGGCCGCCGACTCTTCCGGTCGAGCCCGATCCCCACCGCGTCGAACCACGCCAACCCCGCGTCCGTAAGGGCGAACCCCGCGTCCTGGCTGAGCAGCAGACGCGTCGTCATCGCATC